>JAGMDK010000639.1 GCA_023128695.1 Phycisphaerae bacterium | reverse complement strand
GTAAATATTCAGTAAACCCATGGTCATCTCTGGGGCGCTGCGGGAATTCTGCTTTTGGAGCTGGACACACACCGGCAATGCGCGTAGCATGCTGGCATGCGCGTTTGCGATGCCGAAACCCGCGGACCTGAAATCGAGCTCCGCCAGGAAGCACACTACTGGCGGGCGCAGCATGCCCGTGCTGCCGAGCGGAAAGCGGCTTGGAAGGACAAGGCTCAGCGCCTCAAGCAGGTCGTTCGCCGTCAGCGGGCCCAGATCGGTGAGCTGACTCGAGAACTCGAAGCAGCCAAGGCGAGAATCGCTTGGCTTGAGCAACAGGTCTTTGGACGAAAGTCCGAGCAGTGTCCCAAGCCCGAGCCTGGCCGACCGGATCCGACTCCCTCCCTTGATGGCAACACCGACGCGGCGGATGAGCCCGAGCCGCGCCACGCGCCACGACGCAAACGAGGCAAGCAGCCGGGCGCCAAGGGCTACGGGCGAAAACGTCGTCAGGATCTCCCTGCGGAGGAAGTAGTTCACGATTTCCCCGAAGACCAGCGACAATGTCCCCGCTGTGGCAAGCCCTTCGATGTGTTCCCCGGCACCGAGGATTCCGAGCAGATCGAGTGGGAAGTCGTCCTGTCCCGCCGCATTCATAAGCGGACCCGGTATGTGCCCACGTGTGATTGTCAGGCTGTGCCTGGCATCGTCACCGCGCCCTGCCCGCCCAAGCTGATTCCCAAGGGTATGTTCGCCACCTCGTTCTGGGTTCGGCTGCTGATGGAGAAGTTTCTTTTCCAGCGGCCGCTTCACCGGGTTCGCAAGGTATTGGCTTTGGAAGGGCTGTCCGTTTCCCAGGGCACCCTCACCGGAGGGTTGCAGCGGATCGGAGAGCTTCTTCAGCCGGTCTACACGCGAATTCTGGAGCGTAGTCGCAGCGCCAACCATTGGAAGATGGATGAAACACGCTGGTTGGTCTTTGAAGAAGTAGAGGGCAAAGAGGGCTACCGATGGTGGCTGTGGGTGGTCATCACCGATGATACGGTGGTCTTTCTTCTGGAGCCCACACGCTCAGCCCAGGTTCCCCGCGATCACTTGGGGGAGAACCCCGAAGGCATCATCAATGCTGATCGTTACAGTGCGTACAAGGCATTGGGCCTCAAGATCCTGATTGCATTTTGCTGGGTTCACGTGCGGCGTGATTTCGTTCGGGTCCGGGACGGTTATCGAAAACTGCGTCCCTGGGGCGAATCTTGGGTCACGCGAATCAACGAGCTCTTTACGCTCAACGATCAGCGTCTGGCGGTGTTGTTGGATCCCGATGCGTTTCAGGAGAAGGACCGAGCGTTGCGGGATGCCGTCGACGCCATGGCCAAGCAGCGCGACCGCGAATTGGAAGACCCCGATTTGCGCAAGGCGGCGAGGAAGGCTCTGGAAAGCCTGCGTAACCATTGGGATGGATGCATCCTGTTCGTGGATCACCCCGAGATCCCCATGGACAACAACGAGTCGGAGCGCCGGCTGCGCGACCCGGCTGTGGGGCGCAAGAACTACTACGGCAGCGGTTCGGTCTGGAGCGGCGCTTTGACCGCGATCTGCTTCACTATCTTCCAGACCCTCCTGAAGAACGGCATCGATCCGCAGAAGTGGTTCTTTGCCTACTTCGAGGCCTGCGCCAAAAACGGCGGCCGGCCACCCGAGAATCTCGATGAGTTCATGCCTTGGAATCTGTCCGAACAGCAGAAAGACGCCTGGCGTTGCCCGGAGCCCTTCACATGAGTGCCCAGACCGCAGGCAAATCCGTTCGATACTGTGGCCGTCTGTTCACCACCGAAGAGATGGAGTGGATCCGTCAACTCCTGGTGTCGGAGCCGAAGCTCAACCGTGCACAGCTATCACGTCGGGTCTGCGACGGGCTGCACTGGCTACGCCCGGACGGCCGGTCCAAGGAGATGTCGTGCCGGGTTGCCATGTTGCGCATGGAACGCGATGGCCTTATCACTCTGCCGCCGCCCCAAAAGGGTAATGGCAACGGGCGCACGCGTCCTCGGCTTACGGCCGCGTCCGATCCGAAGACGCCCCTGTCGCTTTCGGCCGGCGCGTTGGGCCCACTGGTTTTTCGTCCCGTGGACACGCCGCCAGACTCGGCCCTGTGGAACGAATTGATCGAGCGCTATCATTACCTGGGGTACAAACCATTGCCTGGCGCCCAGATTCGCTATCTGATCTTTGGCCGCGGGCACTTGTTGGCAGCCCTTGGTTTCGGTGCCGCCGCGTGGAAGGTGGCCCCACGTGATCGGTTCATCGGCTGGACCGCGGACCGGCGTCGGACCAACTTGCACCGGGTCGTCAACAATGCCCGGTTCCTGATCTTGCCTTGGGTGAGCGTTCGGAACCTCGCCTCCCGCGTCCTGGCCGCCTCCGCCAAGCGTTTGCCCCGCGATTGGGAGAACCGCTACCGCTATCAGCCTTGTCTTCTGGAGACCTTTGTCGAACGGGATCGTTTCCGGGGCACCTGCTACCGCGCAGCCAATTGGATCTACGTCGGCGAAACTCAAGGCCGCGGCAAGCTCGACCGCCAGCACCGCCACGCCCTACCCGTCAAACACGTCTACCTCTACCCCCTCCACAGACGCTTCCGACGGCAACTCAACGCCTCCGCGCCTCCCCAGCTGACACGGGTTCACTGAATATTTAC
>JAGMDK010000638.1 GCA_023128695.1 Phycisphaerae bacterium | reverse complement strand
GCCCGGCTGCGGACATGGGTTCGGAACACACACGGTGCCGGCGCCCAGCCAATCGCCGGTGCAATCGGCCTCGAGCGTCACATCACACGATCCGTCTGGATAGCAGCACGCGCCCGGCTGCGGACACGGATTCGGCGGTCCGCAGTCGGTATCCGCACCCAGCCATACTCCTTCGCAGTTGGATTCCGCTTTTTCTTCGCACGACCCGTCTGGGTAGCAACAGGCTCCGGTGGGCGCGGTCAAACACACACTCAAATCAAAGTTGAACTCGACCGGCGGCCACGAGCCTTGATATTGGAGCGCGCGCCCGTCGCCATAGGCGCTGCTGAACCAGCGAAACTCGCAAGTCGGGGAGGTATCCCAAATCGAGACCCAGCCCTCCGCGATGACGCAGGACGGCGTTAGTTGGGTTTCAAAGTACCACAGCGGGCCGCCGACGCAACCAGTATCGGCCTGAGTAATGGTCGGCGTGATCCCGGTATACGTGCACGTCGGATTCGCATAGTCCGGCAGGCCCGCGTCATCTGGATAGAACGTAATAGTGAACACCAGCGTTGCGGGATCGCACGCTTGATCGGTGCCTGGTTCGACACTTTGACCCCACCAGTGGATGTCGCTCAACTCGTCATTTACGCCGCTGAAATTCTCGTAGGCCAGGCGGTTTGACATGGGGTCACTGACGAGCGCTGACCACTCATCCTCGCATATCTGGGACGGCTGGCCAAATACCGTTTCATCGGGGGGGCATTTCGGCCACGGCGGGCACTCAACGCAATAACATGGCGTGCCGTAACCCATAAATTTGCCGCCGGCGGCAGTGCAGTCGCCCGGCTGTTGGTCATCCAAGCAACTAAGGTCCGGCATACAACAGGCACCCCCACTAGGGCACGGTCCAGTCAGGCAAAACGCGCGGTCGTAGTTGGTACTCTCGATGGTGCCGGTGTTCACGTCTTCCTGCAACGAGTCCTCATCGCAGTAGGGACTGCTCATCCACCGGAAGACGCACTCGTTGACGAGATCTTCCTGGCTCTGGATCGAAACCCAGCCATCGGTCAGACCGAAGCAGCCTGGAAGGAGATCGGCCTCGAAGTAATATAGTGAGTTGTGATCGCAACCGTCGTCGACCTGAACCGGGGTCGGAACCACGTCGTACGTGCACACCAAGGTGCCCGGCACGCCGCCGTTGTCCTGGTAGAACTTGATCTCGTAGGTCATGCCGACCGGGTCGTCGCAGTCCCACCAGTGAACGCAGCCGTCGAACACGCGCAGATCTACTGCCGGTCGACAAAACCAACTCTTGCCTCTCTCGTAATTGAGGATCAGCCCCCACCAGCGGATGCCGGTGATCTCGCATGACAGGCCGGCGAAGTTGTCGTACACCCGGTACTCGGGGTCGCCGCCCGGGAACACGGCGCTGGTCGCGGCCGACCAGGCGTCCTCACAGTTCATTGCCGGCTGACCCCAGATCGTCTCCGGCGGGCACTCGGGCTCGTACTGCGGCGGGCACTCGACTCCGGAACAGAGCGTACCCTCACCCTGCCATTCACCGCCGTCATGAAGGCAGTCGAAGTGCGTCACGTCGTCTGCGCAACTACCGTCCGGCAGGCAGCAGGCGCCGCTGGGCGGCAGGCAGGGTCCGGTCAGGCAGAGGCCGCGGTTGTAGTTAGTGTTCTCCGGCGGAATAGCCGAACCAACTTCCCACTGCAACGACATGCCACCGCCGGCGCTCATCCAGAGGAAGACGCAATCCGGGTCGGGAGAGTTGTTCGTCGACTCAATCGACACCCAACCGCCGCTAAGCATGTAGCACGGGGGGCTAAGAGGCCGTAATGAAATAACATACA
>JAGMDK010000637.1 GCA_023128695.1 Phycisphaerae bacterium | reverse complement strand
GGCGGCATGGGCCACGGCCGCCGTCGGGCCGCGGTGCGGCGGAGAGTACGCTGGTACCTCCGCCGGTGGTCGCGTCGTTATATGACCGTGCGCAATCTTGCGCCCGTTCGGTGATCGTAAGACCGCGCGGGCTAAAACCCGCGGCTCTTCGTCCTCGCATAATAGCGCACGGTCAGTTAGATACTCGCCCGTCGCGGCGGCGATGCGATTCATCATGTCGACCGCCAGGACCGGGTACTGCCCGACCGCCGTCTCGGCCGAGAGCATCACCGCATCCGCGCGGTCAAAGATCGCGTTGGCGACGTCACTGACCTCCGCCCGCGTCGGCATCGGGCTCGCAACCATGCTCTGGAGCATCTGCGTCGCGACGATCACCGGCACACCGGCCGCGCGACAACGGTTGACGATATCCTTTTGTACCAACGGCACCCGCCAGATGTCGGTCTCCACCCCCAAATCGCCGCGCGCGACCAGGACGGCGTCGGTGTGCGCGATCAGTTCGTCGAGATGCTCCAACGCCTCGGGCTTCTCGATCTTGATGATCACCGGCACCTCGCTGCCGGCCTTCTTGATGACCCGCTTCAGCTCGTACAAATCCTCCGGCTGCCTGACAAACGACAACGCGACGTAATCCAGCTCTTGCTCAAGCGCCCAGGCCAGGTCCCCGCGGTCCTTCTCCGTCAAGGCCGGCGTCGAAAGCTGTGTATCCGGCAGATTCACACCTTTATGATTGCTCACCACGCCGCCGGTCGTACAGGTGCAGACCAGTTCGTCGTCGTGCCGATCGGTGACGAGCAACCGCACGAGCCCGTCGTCGATGTAGACACGCTGACCGGGCTGCACATCGTCGATGAAATGCGGATAGGACACGGTTAGTCGCTCGGGCTGGCAGGCCCCCTCGCCGCGGACAAACCGCACCGCGTCGCCGGGCTTGAGCTCGGCCGCCCCGTCGGCAAACGAACCGAGGCGTATCTTCGGCCCGCACAGGTCGCCGATGACGCAGATCGGTTCGTCGCGTTCGGCGGCGAGGGAGCGCACGAGTTCTAGTGTCCGCCGGTGGCTGTCGAAATCGCCGTGACTGAAATTCAGCCGGCAGACGTCGAGCCCGGCGTCGAGCATCTCGTTGAGCCGTTCGCGCTGGTCGGACGCCGGCCCGAGCGTGGCGATGAGCTTGGTCTTGATGTGTCGGTTTTGTTGTTGGTCAGGCATGGTGTCACTCTAAAAAAGTGCGTTTCATAGGAAATATCGCGTTTCATAGGAAGATCACGTTTCATAGGATGATCGCGTATCATAGGAAGATCACGTTTCATAGGACGATCGCATCTCCTAGTGCTCCGTCAACGCTGATTTGACGGGTTGCGTATCGATCGGGATGTGTGCCACTGCTCTTGAGCAGTGCTAAGCTTCGCCGCGTGCACCGAGATCGTTAAGAAACACTGCTCAAGAGCAGTGGCACCCCAGCCCGTCAATTGAGGGTTGACGGAGCACTAGGTCCCCGAGCCCTGGTCCAGGACTTTCGGCACTCTGAAGAAACCCTGCTCACGTTGCGGCGCGTTGGCCAGGGCTTTCTCACTGCCAAGGGAGCCGGCCGGTTCGTCCTCGCGCAGGACGTTCGTTACCGGCAGGGCATGTGCCAGCGGTTCAACCCCCTCTGTATCAACCGGGTCGAGTATCCGAAAGTAGGCGAAG
>JAGMDK010000636.1 GCA_023128695.1 Phycisphaerae bacterium | reverse complement strand
CGGCAGGAGCCTCGCCCTCCCAGAGCAGCCCGAGGCTCTTCGGAGTTCTCTCATGGCAGCAGCCGATTCGGATGCCATTCGCGTTGTCGGGGCCCGCGAGCACAACCTCCAGCACGTCTCCCTTCAGATCCCGCGGAACAAGCTCATCTGCTTCACCGGGGTCTCCGGCAGCGGCAAGAGCAGCCTGGCCTTCGACACGCTGTACGCAGAGGGTCAGCGGCGTTACGTGGAGTCGCTCAGCGCCTACGCCCGGCAGTTTATGGGACAATTGCCTAAGCCGGACGTCGATCAGATCACGGGACTGGCACCCTCGATTTCGATTCAGCAGAAGACCAGCGGCTGGAACCCGCGCAGCACTGTGGGCACTATCACTCAGATTCACGACTACGCCCGGGTGCTGTTCGCGCGGGCGGGTTTACAGCATTGCCCACATTGCGGACAGCCGATCAGTGCCCAAACTCGCGCGCAGATGGTGGCCCGTGTGCAGACGCTGGCCGAGGGCACGCGTTTCATGGTCCTGGCCCCGAAGATTCGGGCCCAAAAAGGCGAATATCGCGACCTCTTCCAGGAACTGCTGCATCAGGGGTTTGTACGAGCCCGCGTGGACGGGGAGGTCGTCGATTTGTCCGACCCTCCGGCGCTCGACCGCTACCGCCGCCATGATATTGAAGTCGTCGTGGACCGGTTGGTGATGCGACCCGGGCTGCGGTCCCGAATCGCCGAGGCTATTGATACAGCTCTCGCGGCGGGAAATGGCACGGCCATCATTGCGATCATGGCTAAGGAGCCGGCCGGTAAGGCCTCACAGGTACGTGGGCGCAGCGTCGCGAGCAGCGTCTCACGCGACATCCTGCTGTCGGCCGGCTTCTCCTGCTCAAGCTGCGAGATTGGTTTCGAGCCGCCCACCCCGCAAATGTTCAGCTTCAACAGTCCGCAGGGCATGTGCCTGCACTGCGATGGTCTCGGCACGCGTTATGACTTCGACCCTGATCTGCTGGTGCCCGACCCGACGCTCGACCTCCTGGCACCCTGTATTGCCGCTCTGCACCACAAGCTAGGCCGCTGGCGCCGACACATCTATCAGGGCGTGGCTGACTATCTCGGGATCGACCTGCGCACGCCTTGGCAGGACCTGCCCGCCGAGGCCCGCCACGCCCTGCTGTACGGCACGGGCGAGGCTCACATCACCTTTGACTGGCGGGGACGGCACGGCGTCTGGAAACACGGCGGCACATTCGAAGGGATAGTTGCCGAACTGCACGCCCGGCACCGGAAGACGAAATCCGCGCTGATTCGCCGCTATTACGAGCAGTTCATGCGGCAGACGGTCTGCACGCATTGTCACGGCGGGCGTCTGAATCCGCAAACGCTGGCGGTGCGCATCGGCAGCCGACCAGACGGCCCCGGAACAGAGGTCCGCCGGCTCAACATCCACGAGGCCTGCCAACTCCCTATTCGCCGGGCTCTGGCCTATTTCAACAACCTTGAGCTGGACGGCGTGCAACAGCTCATCGCGGAGGAGCCCCTCAAGGAAATCCGGGCCCGGCTGCAATTCCTGCTCGACGTGGGGCTGGATTACCTCACGCTCGACCGGGCGGCCCCGACACTCGCGGGCGGAGAATCACAACGCATCCGCCTGGCGAGCCAAATCGGCTGCGGTCTGGTGGGCGTGCTCTACGTGCTTGATGAGCCGAGCATCGGCCTCCATCCCCGCGACAATCGTCGCCTGTTGGCCTCACTGCAACGTTTGCGCGACCTGGGGAACACTGTCATCGTCGTCGAGCATGACCGCGACACGATGGAGGCGGCCGATCACTTGGTGGACTTTGGACCGGGCCCGGGAGCTCGGGGGGGGCACGTGGTCGTGCAGGGCGCGCTCGCTGACCTGGCCCGCGAGCCCTCTTCCGTCACGGGGGCCTATCTGGCCGGCCGTCAGGCAATCGAAGTGCCGCCCTCACGACGTCTGGTAACCCGGCCCCGTCGTCGCCGGGCAAAGCGCGCACGTTCCTCCAAGAAGCACATCTGAGGCGGGCTGTTACGGGCCGAAAATCGGAATATCCCTTTTTCCACGCAGTTCTCGGACACCTCACCTCACAGTCTTTCCCGACTGGTTGCAACCACACTTGTGATTAAACCTACGGTCGGCGGCGACAAACCGGGCCTGGCGCGGCCACGAGAGGACTCCTTTTCGGTCATGGCAAACGCCGGCCAGGCGACGCCTGGGCCACGGCGTAGGCCATGACGCCGATGGCGGGACGGCATGATGGCCCGGCTAATTTGTGTCGATATCACAACGAACGTAGCGGACCGGACGAAGCGGCGTTCGCAGCCTTGACGTGTATGAGGCCGATTAAAGCCGGCGGACCTGATGAGATGACAGCCACACCGCCAGACTCCCGCGCACCACACTGGCCACACAACCGGGCCCCCGCGATGAACTCCGCCAGCCTGGATACAGCTATCAGGCAACTCGCCGAGTTGTTTATGGCGGAGCCGGAACTCGTCCTGGCCTGCCTGGAGGGCGTTAAGCCCGAAGGCGGAGCCGAGTCCCGGTTGATTCTCGCCGCGGCGCGGGCCGCGACGGTCGAGTGCCCCGAGTACGCCGACCTGTTTTACCACTCCGGTCAGGCCGCGATCGCCGCCGGCGACTACGAGACGGCGGAGGTTCTGCTGGCCCGCGCGCTCGAGCTGAACCCGACGTACAACGACGCCCTCTTTCTCGCGGCCCACGTCGCTCAGCGGCGTGAGCGGGAAGACCGATGAGTTATCTGCTTGAAGCACTGGGGCGAGGTCTGCTGTCAGACCTGCGCTCGGCGTTCGAAAACCAGCTTCCCGGCTTGGAGGAGGATGAGTCTGAAAACCTGCGCCGGCGCGCCACAGACTCGCCCAAGTCAGGCGATCTGGCCCTGCGGCTCGGGCTGGCGTACTTGCGCGAAATTCGGCTGTGCGAAGCCGAAGAGGCATTCGAGACCGCTCGCCAGATAGAGCCCTCATCCGCGAAACCGCTGCTTGGCCTGGCATGTGTGTGCGACGAATTGGGGCAATACGGCCGCGCGCTCAAATACCTCAGCACCGCCCATGCTCGCGATCCGAACGATCCGGCCCTCACCTTCGCAATCGCTTTCTGCCAGGAACGAATGGAGCGAATCGCCGAGGCTCAAGGGGGGTATCGGCGGGCCCTCGAATTGTGCCCCGAACTCCGCAATGCCTACGAGCGGCTGGCGGCGATCGCAATCCGGAACGGCGAGTGGGCCGAAGCGATCAACCAGTATGAACGTCTGGCCGAAATGGATCCCGGGAACCTGGACACGCTGCTTATACTGGGCAATATCTATTTGCAAGCTGAGCGCCCGGCCGACGCCATCGATCAGTACCAGCAGGCCCTGTTCATCGAGCCGCAGAGCGACAGTCTGCTGTCGGAGACCGAGAACCTGGATGAAGATGAACGCCTCGGCGAGGCGATCCAGACGCTCGAAAAACTTGTGCGGAAGTCCCCGGGGATGGCCCCCTTCCACGTGCATCTCGGCGATCTGTACGTAAAAGCCGGACGAGACCTGAAGGCGATCGAGCAGTACCACTTCGCGCTCGACACACAGCCGAACTTCCTCGAAGCCACCGTGAAGCTCGGCACCCAGCACATGCGGCAGGGACGCTATGTCGACGCGGCCCTGACCTTCAACCGGGCCGTGGAACTGAACGATCGGTTGATGACGGCCTTTGTCGGGCTCGGCGTCGCCCAGCACGCCTGCGGGCGTGAGCACGAGTCGGCGGCAACCCTCGACCTGGCCGCCAGCCTGGAGCCCAGCACCACCCTGTTGTTCTCCGAGTCGGCGCGGCTGCACGTGCAAACCGAGCAACGTCGCGGTGATCTCCCGCTGGGACACGGCACCGGAACCACGGGCGCCTTGGGGCACGACGAGTTGCTGGCCGAGGCCGTCCGTCGCCACCAGCAGGCCTTGATGAACTCGCCCGGCCACGCCGACCTCCACTACCGCTACGGTCTGCTGTTGCGGCAGGTCGGGCGTCAGGAGGAGGCGATTGAAACGTTTCGCAACGCCGTCGCGATCAATCCCAACTACTCCAAGGCGCAGGTCAAGCTGGCGATCTGCCTGAAGGAGTGCGGGCGGACCGACGAGGCGATCGAGGCCTTTCAGCAGGCGCTGCGACTCGACGAGAAGTACGTGGACGTACACTATCAGCTTGGACTGCTGTTTGCCCAACGGAGCCGGTTTGATCTGGCGGTCGAGCAGTTCGAGCAGGCCGTCGCCGGGAACGATCGCAACCTCGCCTTTCAGGCCAACCTCGCGCTGGCGTTGCAGAACATCGGCATGGTGGACCGAGCCGCCGCCACTTGGCGTTCGATCTGCGAGCTGTCGCGCAGCGACACCGACCTCCTGGCCGCGCGCGAGCGCATCCTGCGGAACGTGAACGAGCTCTAACCCTAATAACTCAGTGTGCCGTGAAAAGGCGCGGATCTTCAGTGGGTGAGATTCCCACCCG
>JAGMDK010000635.1 GCA_023128695.1 Phycisphaerae bacterium | reverse complement strand
CCCTTCCCGTTTGTTTGCGGAGGCCCGGTGCCGCAACCGCATGTATTGATACATTCCTATAAGAATCCCAAACAGAGCCTCTGAAAGCTGGGCTGTCACCCTATAATTGCAGAGAGCTTCCAATAATGGGACGGATGAAAAAGAGTTTCCTTTTTGCCGTTCACGCGCTTCGGAGACGGAGCCTCTGATGCCGCGACGAATTATTTTCGTGGAAAAAATGCGTTGTCCGGTAACAAAAGCGTCAAGCGACGCCAAGGAAGGTGTCGGGACGAGGTTTTCGGCTCGCCCCCTCGCTGTGCCGGATGGCCGGGCCGTGGAACGTGGGAACGTGGGAACGTAGCGGCCGCGTCCCGTCCCGGCCGAATCGTAGCGCCCGGCCCCCGTGCCGGCCGGTAACAAAATCTAGTTTCTAGTTTCTAGTTTCTAGACGTGCAGCCGAACGTCGGCTGCCGAACCTTGGGGCCCGCGTCCTGGGCGACGTGGGCGTTAACAAAGGAGACCAAGACATGAGAACTTGGAACCAGGTCGTTTGTATCGTGGGTGGGCTGCTGTTCTGTACGGCCACCCTCATGGCACAGGAGAGCGTGGCTGAATTAAGCAAACGAACCGCCCAGCACCCGCCGCCGAGCGGCGTGGCGGACAAGCAGCCCGGCGAGCGTGACTGTGACCCCGGGGAGGTCGCTATCGACATCGAGATCATGACGGACGATTGGCCCGGTGAAACCACTTGGGAAGTGGTCGAGTACCCGTCGGGGACCGTACTGTGCTCAGGTGGGCCTTACGGGAACGATTTCACGCTGTACACCGAACAGTGTTGCGTGCCGGACGACGCCTGCGTTCACTTCGTGATTTCTGATTCCTACGGCGACGGACTCTGCTGCTGCCACGGGGATGGGTACTACAACGTGTATTACAACGGCACCCTCGTCGGCACCGGCGGCGAGTTCGGGGTCCAGGAAATGGTCCAGTGCCTTGGCGACACGTGCCCACCGGACTGCGTCGAATATGCTTGCTGCGTGGGCCTCTCCTGCCAGACCGTTCACAGCCAGGCTGAATGTGATGGACTCGGCGGCGTCTTCTTCTCCGACGACACCTGTGAATACTTCGTGTGTCCACAGGACTGCTCGGAAGAGACGATCTGGGGCCAACCGGCGGACGATTGCAGCGGCTCCTGGTCGGCGGCGATGAGCGGCATGGGTGCCGGCGGCCCGCCGACTGGCTTCTGGTACCGCGTCTTCGAGGACTTCCCCGAGTTGGCGTGCGAGATTGACGACATCCACTGGTGGGATCTGTTACTCCACTACGACGCCGGCTGGAATGAGTGCGCCAATCCCGCGGCGGTGCAGTTCTTGATCCAGTTCTGGGCGGATGACGGCGCCGGGATGCCGTTGAACTACTTTACCGGCCCGCCGGTCTGCACGTATGGCCCGCTCTCGCCGAGCTACACTGCGCTCGGCGGGGCCTGCAACGGCTTCCAGTTGTACTACTTCTCGGTAGATCCGCTTAGAGTACGTAACGAAATAACC
>JAGMDK010000634.1 GCA_023128695.1 Phycisphaerae bacterium | reverse complement strand
CTTCAGCCTGCGCGGCGCCGCGCGGGCTAAAGCCCGCGGCTCTTCTCGCAAATGCGCACAACTCCGCTTACTTTCCACCTCGCTCGTGCATCGTCGCGCTTTGGCTTTCGGGTCGCGTTGTGTGTGCCACTGCTTTTGAGCAGTGTCTTCTTGGGCCGACAATGGCCCTGGCACTGCTCAAGAGCAGTGGCACACGCTTTGTGCTGCCCGAAAACTAGAGCGTGACATAGAACTAGTACGCTTCCAACACTCTTCCTCTACTTGCGAACATCGCCGCCGAAACCGGCGCCCAGCTCGATCGGCTGGCGCGGCGGCTGGACCACAAGCCGCAAACCGCGGCCTCGCTCCTGGCTGGTCTTCACGCCTTCCTCGGTCACGACGCGTTGTACCAACATCAGTCCCTCGAGCAGCGTCTCCGGCCGGGGGGGGCAGCCTGGGACGTAGACGTCGACGGGCAGAAACTGGTCGATCCCCTGCACCACGGCGTATGTGTCGAACAAGCCGCCGCTCGAGGCACAGGCGCCCATCGCCATTACCCATTTCGGCTCGGTCATCTGGAGATATATCTTCTGGATCACCGGCATCATCTTCATCACCACGCGGCCGGCACACAGGAGCAGGTCGCACTGCCGGGGGGTGAAGCGCATCGCCTCGGACCCGAAGCGGGAGATGTCGTAACGGCTGGCGCCGGTGGCCATCAGCTCGATCCCGCAGCACGCGGTCGCATAGGGCATCGGCCACAGGCTGTTGCGGCGGAGCCAGTTGAGCCCGTGCTTCTTGACCGCGTCCATGACGTAATCAAACCGGGTGGCGGTGAATTCGCCGTCGCCGGTCGTGATTTCGGTGGTTCGTTTCAGTTCCACTTGAACACGCCTCTCCGCCATTCGTAGATGAATCCCACCAGCAAGAGCGCGAAGAACACGCCGATGGCCGCGAGCAGGAAGCCGGGTGTATAGCCAGCATCAGATAAGCCCCGCGCCCAGTTGACCATCTCATCACCCTTTGGATGACTCAGCCGCGGGTACAAGACCGCCCAGGGGTATAGGAAGATGATCTCGACGTCGAAGATCAGGAACAGGACGGCGATCATATAAAACCGCACATTGAACCGTCGGCGGGTATCGCCCACCGGCTCCATGCCGGATTCATAGGTGCTCTGCTTGATGTCACCCTTGCGGCTGGTTTTGAGGAGGAAGTCGACCACGTGCGTGGCCACGAGGATGAACAGCGTGATGCCGGTGGCACAGATGATGAGCACCACCAGGGGCAGCAAGTCGCTCGCGGCCAAACAGAAATCGTAGGTATTCAATCCCATAATCCTACCTGCCTGTCGTCGGCGTCAAGTTCCGGGGATTATGTCCAAAAGTCTCCCGCGCGGCAACCGGGTTAAGCAACCCTTTCCAAAATATGTTGTTGATACCGTGTAGGTTGGGTGGCCATGCGCCTGCGCCCCCGCGGGGCGGATGGCGGCACCCCGCCGATTTTGTCATACCCCCAACGCATAATAGTATTACTAGATTTTCTTGACCAGGCCCGCTTCTTGGCGTATACTTTACTTTGGCGGCCCCGTCCGCCTCAGCAGGAGAACGACATGATGACCGACCTGGCCCAGGAGCTCATGACCCCCCACGAGGCCGCCCGCTGGTTCCGCCGCTCGCCTTCCTGGCTTCGGCAGCAAGCCGGGCTGCTCCGCCTCGGCGGCCCCAACGGCCAGCCGCTCTACCACGTCCGGGTCTGCCGCGCCTACGTCCTCGGACAGTTATGCGAGCTGACCGACGAGGCCCTCCGCCGACTCCAGCTCCGAGCCCTGGCCGCCGCCTGCGGCGTCACGGTGGAAGATGGCACCCCTTCGATCCCGGGGGAGCAATTGGCAGCCGTGACCCAGCCGGCGGCGTGACCGGTAGGGCAAAGCGATCCCGCGTGCTTCGCATTCCGGTTCAACGGAGAATCGGTAGAATGTGTTACCTATGTCCCCGAATGGGTCTCATTGTTGTTCCCCGGTAAAACACAAGCAGGGTGGGGTGCCGTGGCGTCGGCTCCACTGGCTCTCCGTCTCTATGCTCCTCGTTGTGGTTGCGGTGCTCGCCGTTACCTCGCTCGTCACCGATAGCCCCACCTTTGACGAGCCATTCCACCTCGCGGCGGGACTGAGCTACCTGAAGACCGGCGATTTTCGTCTGTCGCCTGACCATCCGCCGCTGGCCCGGATGTGGGTGGCCTGGCCGCTGCTCCGCGCGGATGTTGAGTGGCCCCCGCCCGACAATCAAGCCTGGATCAAGACCGACAACGCCACCTTCAGCGTGCAATGGCTCTTCGAGCTCAACAACAAAGGCCACCGTTTTGTGCTCGTCGGCCGATGCATGATGGTCGTTCTGTTGCTGGCCACATGTCTGGCGACTTACGGCCTCGCCCGCACGCTTTTCGGCCCCTCCGCCGGCCTGTTGGCGTTGACGCTCGCGGCTCTGAGCCCCACGCTGCTGGCTCACGGTCGATTGATTACGACCGATCTGCCGATCACGCTCTGCAACGTACTGGTTTTGCTCACATTCGCCCGCCTGATGCGGCGGATCACGTGGCCTCGGCTAATTGCCGCCGCATCAGGCGGGCGAATGTG
>JAGMDK010000633.1 GCA_023128695.1 Phycisphaerae bacterium | reverse complement strand
AAGCCGGAGGAGCTCCCGAAGTCGGCCACCGACTTCGGGAGCTCCTCCGGCTTGACCAGATCGGTGTTGACGATGATCACCCGCGCCCGGGCGGCGAAGCCGTGCCAGTAACCCTCGGGATCGCGGTAGCGCGCCGGGTAGTTTTCGGCTTGGGAAGGCTGGCACGGCTGTAACAGACCCTCGGCCTTGAGCCGCAGCGTGTTCAGGATCTCGTTGTTCCAGAATACGTCGCAGCGGGGCCGGTTGGCCTCGGCGATGATGCGATTGGTCAGGCCGACCGTCTTGGTCGATTCGGTGTCATAAACGGCTTGGACTTTGATGCCGGTCTGCGCGGTGAAATCATCGAGAATCGGTTCCGAGAATTGGCGGTCGAGCGCCGTATAGACCACGACCTCTCGTTCTTCACTCGTGACGCTGGAGCCGCCCTCCTCCGACTGTCGCTGGCAGCCCGTTAGCGCAGCCGTTGCACACAGAAAACCGACGATCCAGGCTTTATAAGTCAGCATCATGTTGACCTCCTCGAAACTCTTCAGTAATGTGCGACGAGCGTTCAGCGGTCAGGATTGGATACACTCCTGTCCGCTGGTGGATCGTACTCGAAGTCTATATGTGGGTCCAGGTCGTTGCCGGAACAGTTCGCTGGTTGGGAAATGTAGCGTCCGGGCTTTGTCCCGAGTGTGGCGTCCGGGCTTTGTCCCGGATGTAGCAGACGTGTAACCCTCCTCTATGACAACGTCAGGGCTCTGTCCCGGGCGCTACATTTCAAGGCCAGCGCGGCCTTCCGCGGCGAACTAGTAGTGGGGATGCACGTATGATGCGGGGAACTGCGCTGAGAGGTTGGTGTGTAGGTCTTGCCTTGGGTCTGGCCGCGGGGCCCCTGTTCGCGGGCGGCGAGGACGGACGCGACTCGATTAACGAAGAGCAGCTTACGCGCCTGGAGGCTATCTACGACGCGCGGCAGCAAAGGCTCGCAGAGTTCGAGGATCACCTGGCGGCGGCACAGGCGCAAGATCAGAACGCGGCCCGCGTCGAGGCGATGAAGCAGCAGATCCGCGCGGTGCTCGGCGAGCAGGAGTTCCGCGAGAGCCTGCTGCCCGCCACCCTCCAAGCCGGCTACGACGGCGGCTTCTTCCTCCGCGGCAGCGATGACAAGTTTCTGATGCAGTTCGGCGCCGAGATGCAGTTCCGCTGGACGCACTACGGCACCCGGAGCAGCAACCGCTATCTCCAGCCCGGGTTGCGGCGCCACGACCGCACCGGCTTCGACGCGCAGCGCCTCCGCCTGATTATCGAGGGTCATGCGTACACCGAGGATCTGACATACGAGTTCGAGCTGAAGGGCGACGCATCCGGGGCGTACGACGTCCGGGCCGAGTATGCCTATATCAACTACCGCTTTCGGGACGAGTTCCAGTTCCGGGCCGGCATTATCAAGGCCGCCTCGACGCGGTCCGAGATGAACTGCTCGTCCACGCTCCAGTTCGTTGATCGCCCGATGGTCAACGCGGTCTTCTCCCTGGACCGCGCGGTCGGCGTCAAGTTCTGGGGACGCTTGTTTGACAAACGCCTCGATTACCACTTCGATGTCGTCAATTCCTTCGTCGAGGTAGACAACCGGACAATCACGCCCGACCCGCCCGAGTTGGACAACAACCCGGGCATCGTCTTCCACGTCATCTGGCACGCGCTCGGCGATAACCCCGGTAAGGACTTCAAGGATCAGGCCGACTGGACCCGGCATCAGACCCCCGCGCTGGACCTCGGCTTCCACTACGCTTTCAACGATGACCAGGGCGACCGCGGCACGGTCACGCTGCCATATCCTCGACCGCACCAGACGCGGGGAGTCGGCGGCTACGGCAACACCACCTCCAACGGCATGCAGCTCAACCAGTTCGGCGTCGAGGCGGCCTTCAAATACATGGGCTTCTCGGCCACCGGCGAATACATCTTCCGCACCCTCGATCCCCGCCGCGCCGGCCGCCGGCCGTTTACGCCCTGGTGGTTGCTGACGGGGCAGGGCAACACGACCGTGATGCACGGGGCCTACCTTCAGTTGGGCTACATGCTGCCGATCCCCGGCTTGGAGAACAAGCTGGAAGCTGTGGGCCGCGTCGGCGGCATCTCAACGGCAGCCGACGGCCGAGAAGGAACCTGGGAATACGCCGGCGGTCTGAACTACTACTTCGAGGGCAACAAGGTCAAGCTTCAGACCGACGTGACCCGGATCTACGAGGTCCCGATCACGACCTCCTCCGGCAGCCTGGCGAACGTCAACGACGACGCGCTGATCTGGCGGGTCCAGTTGCAACTCGCGTTCTAATACTACAACGCTATAAAGAGCAACCGCCAAGACGCCAAGAGCGCCAACTGTGTTTTCATACTCTTGACGGCCTTGGCGCTCTTGGCGACTTGGCGGTTTCTAGCGTTGTAGTA
>JAGMDK010000632.1 GCA_023128695.1 Phycisphaerae bacterium | reverse complement strand
CTGACCGGAAATGGCACCAGCATCAGTGGTCCCTGCGAGGCGATTCCCACAAATGTGGGTAACAGCAAGGCCTGAAGCCCGCGGCTCTTCGGAGGGCACCGCGCGGACTTCAGCCCGCGGCTCTTCTTCATTGAGACAGCCGCTAAACACGTCCGGATTCTCGCACTGGCACCGGTGTCCGCGTTGCCCGCATCGAGTAAGATTCCCGCGCTCCAGTAAACGCTTGGGAGTCGGATCAAATGAACGCCAACGACAAACCGCCGGTCGTTTTTCTCTCGGGGGAGCGTGTCTATCTGCGGCCGTTTGAGTCTGAGGACGTCGCCTCGTCTCAGCGCTGGCTCAACGATCCCGCCGTGCGGGTCCCGTTGGGCGCCTTCCTGCCGATCACCGAAAAGGCCGAGCGCGAGTTCATCGAAAGCGCCGTTGTCAAGGATGAAAACATCCACCTGGCGATTGTGCTCCGTGAAGGCAATCGGCTCCTCGGCAGCCTGGGAGTAAAAAATATCCGCTGGAAAGACCGGGCGGCGACCTTCGGCATCTTCATCGGCCCGGCGGAGTGCCGCGGCCGCGGCTACGGGACCGAGGCGACGCGTCTGTTCCTGGACTATGCCTTCCAGACGCTCAACCTGAACCGGGTCGAGTTGGAGGTGTTCTCTACTAATGAAGCCGGCCTCCGCGCCTACGAAAAAGCCGGTTTCGTCCGCGAAGGCGTCCAGCGCGAGCAGCGTTTCATCGACGGACGCTATGTCGACCAGGTCCTCTTTAGCATCTTGGCCCGGGAGTATATCGGGAGTTGTTCAGAGTAGTTTCACAGATGTCTCCGCGGCGAGCGGTTCCGGCGCACGATGGCACAAGTAGCGGCCCAGTGAGCGAACCGCCTGGTCACAAGAACGGAACACCGGCACGCCCGCCGCCCGGATCGCCTGGGCCATCGGCTCGTACAGGCTGCCAGAATCGATGCTGACGATCACCGGCTTGTCCGCCGCGGCGAACAGCTTCGGCAGACGTTCGACCAGCGAGCCGGGCTGCTCGATCTCGTCCGGCGTGGTCAACATCGCCGGGCTCAGCGGCACCAGCGAAGCCACCAGGGCATCCACTTCCGGGCTTTCGAGAATAACGCGAACGCACTCCTCGTAAGCCTCATCCGAAGCCATCGGCGTCAGGTCAAGCGGGTTGCGGGCGTTGACCAGCTTGTCGAGCTTGTACTTGGCTAGAACCTTGCTCAGCTTCCCTTTCGACGTATCCGACAACGTCGCCATCTCGATGTGGTAGCCCCGCCCGACCGTCGCGTCCGCCATGCCGACGGTCTCGTAACCGGCGTTACTTACGGCACCGAGATGCAACCCGCGGACCTGCTTACCATGTAACGCCGTCGCTAATTCGACGGTCTGCTCGAATTCCTTGAAGGTCTCGACCACCAGCGCGCCGGCGTTGGCCGCGGCGGCCAGACAGACATCATAATCACCGGCGACCGACGCCGTATGACCGGCGGCGGCCGAGCGGCCGGACGGTGTGCGGCCGGCCTTGTAGAAAATCACCACCTTGGCCGCTTCACTCACCTTGCGAATGGCGCGGACCATGTCGAGGCCGTCGAGATTGTTGAAGCCCTCGGCATACACGCCGAGCACGTCGATGTCGTCGCGCTGGCCAACGGCCTGCACCAGGTCGGCCAGGGTCAGATCGATCTGGTTGCCGAGCGAGATGGTCAGGGCGGCGTCGAGACTTTCCAGATTGCTCTGGCGGCTGATGATGAAGGCCCCGCTCTGTGAGATCAGCGCGACCCGCCGCGCGGGCGCGGACCAGCGCGAATCGAGCTTGTTTTGCGGGATGAAGAAGGTGTCGTACTGCCCGGGGCGCGACTGGATGCCCATGCAATTGGGCCCCAGGAAAACCGGCCCGCCGTCCTCTTTCTCACGGCCGGCAACGATAACGGCGCGAATCTGCTGTTCGATCTCCTCCGAGCCTTCGGTCTCGCCCAACCCGCCGGGGATCATGATCGCGGCTCCGACCTTGCCGCTGTTGATGACATCGGTCGTGATCTGGGGCATCGCCGGGGCGGGGGCGGCGATGACGAGCATGTCCACGAACTCGGGCAGGTCGGCCACGGACGCCACGCATTTGACGCCGTCGATCTCCTTTTCGTTTTCCTTAATGACGTGCATGTGCTTGGTGGGGAAACCGCAGTTCTTGACGTTGTTCAGGATAATGCGGCCGAAGTTCATCGCTGTGCTGGAGACACCGAGCACACCGATCGCTCGTGGTTCTAATAAGCGTTGGACTTTCTCAAGCGGTCGGACGGCCGGAGGGTGGGCGGCGGTGCCCAAACGGCCGCGGCCATCGAGCGGCACCATCCGCTCATGACGGAAGGCGAACGGATTGACCTCCAACTCGGCCACGTCCGGACCCACGGCTCCGCGGTCGACACAAAAATGTCTCGCGATCGAGATAAAGGCCCGAAAGCAGCGCAGCAGTTCGCCGTCGGAGACAATCCGGGTATGTCCACGGGTCCGGCCGGCGAGTACGTCATACGCCGCCGTCGTCTTAAATAGCTCGAGAAACTCCGCCGCCGAGGTGTCCATGGCACAGGCTTTCGCGACCGCCAGCCCGGGCCTCATCTTGCTGGCCAGATACTCGGTGTCGACTCCGCCGATGCCGGCGGCGATGACGGGGCCGAACTCGCGCGTGGCGCGTACGCCGACAAATAGCTCGTTACCGAAACTCGGCGAGGTGCGCTCCACGCATTCGACCACCAGCACGCCCTCGACGCGGGCTGCGGCATCGTGCCGGGCGACAAGTCGGTCGACCTCGCGGCTGACCGTCTCGTAGTCGTTCTTGGCGAATACGATCCCGTCCGCGTCGCTTTTATGAATCACATCCTGCGAGACGATCTTCAGCACTACCTGCTTACTGGGGAACTTGGCCAGGGCCTCCCGCGGAATCATCCCGCCCTTGGGCAGGAAGACATAGCGCGGCGGCGAGATAGCTCCAACCAGCTCGACCAGCATGTAAATCTCATGCTCATACAGCGGGCGGCGTTCTTCCTCATAGGCGCGCAGCAACGCCCGCTCGAACGCCATGGCTTCCGCGCCGGTCAGGCGGTTCTCGACCGGGTCGAGTTCGTCGAGGGCCGGCAGAACGGGCAACTCATCCTGGAGCAGCTCATCGGCCGACAAGCCGTCGATCCAACTGCGTACGGCTCGTGACGTGCCGCCGCGCTGCAAGCCGTCCCGGTACGCCGCGGCGGCATTGCGCCCCAGCCGAAACGCGCGGCGGTTGGTCGCGACGATCTTGTCACCCTTGGCGGCAAACATCTCGGCGACGGCGTCCTCGAGGTCCTGGGCATCCAGTTCCAGGAACAACGAGCCGGCCCCGAGTACTATGATATTCGCGGCGCGGGCCGAGCCGGCGGCCTTGGCCAGCCCGTCCACGTCAAGCAGCACGTGTTGCGGATGTTCGGCGATGCGGTCGAGAATCTGCTCGATCGCCGGGTAGTTTTCGATGTTTATGAAGGCGTTCGTGCTGACGATCATCACGCCGTTCTCGCGGAGGTACTGTACGTAGCGCAGCGCTTCGAGCGGCTCGACGGAAAAGATGATGTCGGCCTGACCGGCGGGTATCAGATCGCTGAATAGCTCGTGGTCGGCGATCCGCAGGTGCGACTGCACCGCGCCGCCGCGCTGCGACATACCATGGACCTCGGCTTGTTTGAGGTGCAGATCGCGGTGCATAGCCGCGATGGAGATAGCGCGGGCGATGGTTAGAATACCCTGTCCGCCGACGCCGGCGAGAATGAAGTTCTGTTCCACGGTTGGTTCCTTCGCATTTTGTGGCACCGCATTTTGTGGCACCGGCTTCTAGCCGGTGGTGGAATAGATCACCGGCAAGATGCCGGTGCCACACATTTCGTGCCACATTGTGGCACCGGCTTCCAGCCGGTGGTGAAATAGATCACCGGCAAGATGCCGGTGCCACACATTTCGTGCCACATTGTGGCACCGGCTTCCAGCCGGTGGTGGAATATCTCACCGGCAAGATGCCGGTGCCACACATTTCGTGCCACATTGTGGCACCGGCTTCTAGCCGGTGGTGGAATAGATCACCGGCAAGATGCCGGTGCCA
>JAGMDK010000631.1 GCA_023128695.1 Phycisphaerae bacterium | reverse complement strand
CATGGCGCTACCCGTCAATCGAGGGCTGACGGAGCACTAAATGACCGTGCACAATCGTGCGACAACGAAGAGCCGCGGGCTTCAGCCCGCGCGGTCTTACGAAATCTGAGCTGTCGCAAAATTGCGCACAGTGATTTAGTTTCCGCGGCCGCGCCGCCGGCGACCCAGGGTCAGCAGCAACCCGGCCAGCCCCGGCACCAGCACCAGGGCACACGGCACCGCGGGGGCGGCACTGGTGCCGGACGGCGCTTGCGTCACCGGGTCCAGCCCGTTGGGCACGCCGTCGTTGTCCAGGTCGGCGTCGCATTCGTCGCCCAGACCATCCCCGTCAAAGTCTAGTTGATTGGGATTATACGTGGTCGGGCAGTTGTCGGTCGGGATCAACTGATCGGTTACGTCGTCGAGCGAGTCGAGCCGGCCGTCGCCGGTGATCGTGAGGTCCGTCCCGCGGATCACGCGGAACGTGCCGAACAGGGCTTGTCCCTCATTGGCACTCCCGGCGCGGGAGTCGTACGGGCCGGCTTCGCCCTGGGCAAGGCCGCCGACGTCGAAACCGTCGTTGAGCGAGCCGTTATTGCTGAAGTCGATGCCAAAGGCCTGCTCGACGGTCTCCTCGTTGTAGCGGGTGAAGTCCGGGAAGCCGTCGCCGTTGGCGTCCGGGGCTTCGAGGAAGCCGTCTCCGTCCTGATCGAAGTCGAGCAGCAGACGCTGGAACTCGCTCACCGTTTCCGGGAAACCCGTCAACGACGTGCTGCTTTCGGCGAACTGGGCCCGGATGAGCCCCAGGTCAGTTTCGTCGAACACGCCGTCGGCGTTAGCATCGAAGCCCCAGCGGGCCGGGTTGAGTTGCGGGGCCGGATCGACAGCGTCCGCCAAGCCGTCCTCGTCCGTGTCGGCCAGGCTCGGGTCGGTGCGGATACCCCAGATCGGTTTATCGACCGCCAGCGCGGAGCGGGCGGCCAGAGCGGCGAGGCCGATGCTCGAGACGCTCCCATCGCCGGCCGCGGCGCGGGCATAGGTTTGCACCTCGTTCCAGTCGCTGATCCCGTCGCCGTCTGTATCGCTCAGTCGCGGATCGGTCGTGACGGTGACCACGTAGGATTCCTGGAAGCGCCCGGAGTCCGCGTCGGTGGGGTATTGGGTGAGCAGGAAGCCGTCCGCCTCTTCCTTGTCGCTCAGACCGTCGCCGTCGGTGTCCCAGTTGCGCGGGTCGGTCTCGCCGGCATCGACGACCCCATTCCCGTTCTGGTCTTCCTGACCGTCCGTGAGCCCGTCGCCGTCGCTGTCACTATCGGCCGGGTTGGTCCCGGTTTGGCGTTCCAGCAGATCATCGAGCCCGTCGCCGTCGCTGTCGCTGTCGGTATCGAACGTCTTGGTGTTAGCCGCCGTCACCGCCGTGGACTGCGCCTGATCGGCCCGGAAAATCGTCCCGGCCGCAATCTCGAAGCCGCTCTCTTCCTCAGAGCGGGTCAGACCGTCGCCGTCGATGTCGGCGTTGGGGTCTGAGGTCGAGTTCGGCGTGGCCGCGACGTTATTGGTTTCGTCTTGCTCCGTGACCAGGGTGCCGTCGTCGATCCGTGCTTTGAGGAAGAAATTGGTGTCGGAATACACCGAGGACTGAATATTCAGCGTGAACGTCTGGGTGTGCGAGCCCACCGTCTTGTCGGCCGCCGCGCTGATGGTCTGTGTGGCGAACCGCACGTCGCCCGTCAGGCTGTCCACGGCGGAGTTGTCCGAGACGTAGAAGCCGATGGTGAAGTCTTCGCTGACCTGATTGGTATTGACGCTGTAGTTGACGGTGGCCTCGAAATCCTGGTCCAGCGAGGTGCCCGGGAAGGCCAGCCGCGTGAGCACCAGGTCGAGCGCGTACGTGTCGGTCACAAGCGCGCTATTGTTGCCGGTCTCGTCGCTTTCAACGACCTTCCCCGAGGGGTCGAACTGTGAGGGGTCGAGTTGTGTTACGAACCGGACGCTGGAGCCCGCCGCGATGTTCCGCGACAGGAACTCGGTCGGCAAACTGATCGTCACCACGTGCGTGCCGGGCGTGCACTGGGCCGCGGCGGCGGTGGTGTCCTGCAAGACGTCGTCGATCGTCCCGTCGCCATTGCTGTCGAGACCCAGCCGGATGACGAAGCTTGGGACGTTGGCGGGGCTGGTAACCGAGTAGGTCACACTGGCACTGGAACTGGCGCCCTGGACATCCGCCGCCACCGACTCGGCCGCCAGGTCCACGGTCAGCGTCGTGCTGCCGACGTTATCCGCGTTGGTCTCGTCGGTTTCGGCGACCTGGTTGAGCGTGTCGAGTTGCACCGCGATCTGGTCGCCGTTACGAACGATCCCGTTGAGATTCCCCCGTATATCACCGAGGTCGATCGTATGCGCCGTGGGCGTGAGCTGGCTGCCGGTTACGTCCACAAAACCGAACACCGTATCGATCGGCAGGCCGTTGCCGGTATCACGTTCCAGGCCGTATTCGATCCGGAACGGGTCCACGTTCTGTGTGCCGACGACGGTGTAGGTCACCGAGAGGTCGCTGGTCGTGCTGCGCACGGATAGGCTCACCGTGGGACCGGTCAGGTCAGTGCCGACGAACACGCGGAACTGACTGGAATCGACCGTACCCAAACCGACCGCCGAGGCTTGTAAGCGATAACCGTTACAGACCTGGGCGATTTGCAGGTTCTCCAACGCCGTGTACTCGGCCAAACCAGCGACCGCGTTGATCGTCGCGATGCCGGTCAGCACGCCCGCGCAACCACCCGGATTCAGGAGTATTAGTGTAATCGCGTTGGTGGCTCCCGTGACGCGGTTCCCTAGTCCGTCGATGACCTCCACCGAGGTGAGAATGTCCATGCCGGGATCGACGTTACCGGGTTGTTGCACGAACCGGAGCGCCACCGCCGCCCCGGGAGCCACCACGAATGGGTTGGAATTACCAGCGGCGAGGTTGTCACCCGCGGTGCGGGTGGCGGTGATGCTGACGTTGTTTTCCGCCGTGTCGTATTTAACCCCGTTGATCGTGACGCTATTGTTGCCGGCCAGGATCGTCCCCGCCAGCGTTCCACCGAGCACGCCCGTGCCGGTATTGAGACTGAGCAGCACCTCGGTGTCGACGCTGACGGCAGCCAGGTTATCGCCGGCATCGACCGCTTCGACGGTGACGTTGAACGGGGTGCCGGCGACTTGGGCCGGTATATTAGCAATTCGCAACTGGATCGGGGCACCAGCCGCCCAGGTCACGATCACATTATTGGACGTGACGGCCCCCTCGGCGGCCGAGATAGTCGTCGCCTCGCCGCTGGTTCCGTAAGCCACGCTGAAGCTGTACTGGCCGGACGCGTCAAAGATGGTGGTCTGGGCGATTGTGGCCGTGTTGTCGAGATTGTCCGTCAGACCGGTCCCGGAGTAGCTGACCGTACCGGTCGGACCGGCGGCGGTCACTTGGATGTCGACTACTGGGTCGTAATTCGGGATCGGGTTGTTGTTCGCGTCCCGCGCCGTCAGTGTGAGGATCGCGGCCGCGCCGACCGTGGGTGTGAGCGTATCCGCGGCCAATACGAAGTTGCCCAACGTCGTATCTGCGTCCCAGGTCACGTCGGTATTGGCCGTGATCGCTGGTGTGACCGAATCCGTCGCGGTTACCGTGACCGCTTCGGCGGCTTGCGTGTAGGCCACTGTGAAATCGACCTCCCCGGCAGCGTTCAGCCCTGTGCCCGCCGGGATCACACCGCCCGCCGCGGGGCCGCCGAAAACGACGTTGCCCGGGATGCTGGCGCCGGCGGAGGTCACGTTGATGTTGTTCGGGACCGTCGCGAGCGGGTTGCCGAACTGGTCCGTCAATGTCAGCGTGAGTGTTGCCGCGGCGGGCGCCACGGGGTTGGCGGGCGGTGCGGGGTTGGTGACCGCCAGCGCGATACTGCTGAGAGCCGCCACTTGCCAAGTGACAACTTGGTTGGCAGTGATCGCTGGGGTTA
>JAGMDK010000630.1 GCA_023128695.1 Phycisphaerae bacterium | reverse complement strand
CTCACGTTCCCACGTTCCCACGTTCGAGTTCCACAAGCTGAGTCGAAACAGAGGCCGCATGGGATGGAGCATTCTTTTGTGGGCATGAACCGGCTTTAGGCCGGGAGCGGTTTCGGAGCGCTAGCGTAAGAGTGTAGTTTCCTGTCAGCCATGCCTCAAGTGCTTGTGATTAAGAAAGTTACGAACTTTCTCGCTCTCTTGTCAAATCAATGGCATTTTATGGACACGGGACGTGCAATCTGATATAGTCCAAGTGCTGGGAGGCCAATGGCCCCTGCGTAATCGACAAGAAATAGCGGCTGTTCTAGCCGTGGCGCGCTTCCGGGATCGACCATCAGGTTCGGTTCCGGAAGTTTTTTTGACAGAGAACGCAAACAATGGACAAAGTAGCTGACGAAAAAACGATGTGTGCGATTGATGCGCGCGTCGTTTCTTGCACGCCGATATGCCGTGAGCATGTCGTCGTTGAGATGGCGTTGCCTGGCTTCCCCACGTCTGAAGCGGGGCAATTTGTGCAACTGCTTTGCCGATCCGCCCATGTTGCGGAGCCGACGGGATGCGATTGGCCGCCAGACGGATTCCCGTCCTTGTCTGACAAAGACTTGCGTGATCGCCAAGCTTTCCTGCGGCGTCCGTTCAGCATCGCGGATCAGTGGACGACGCGGGACGGCTCGGTTCACCTGTGCGTGATGGCACGAGTGGTGGGGACGGGCACGCGCTGGCTGGCGCAACTCCAACCCGGTGACACACTCAACCTCACCGGTCCGCTCGGTCGCGGCTTTCGTATTCCGCCGCCGGACGTACCGCTCGTTCTGCTCGGCGGGGGCGTGGGCATTCCACCCCTGATATACCTTACTCGCCGCCTGAGTGAACTGGGTCGGCGTGACGTGACAGTCATTATCGGGGCGCGAACGCGTGAGCTTCTGCCTGTGCGGCTTATCGACAAGCCTGACGAAGATGGAAGACCTTGTGCTTGCGTTAAATACCCGGGCGGGGGGCGTTTCGATACAATCGTTGCCAGCGATGACGGGTCGGTAGGCATGCGCGGGCTGGTCACGGATGCGCTGCGAGCATGGCACGAGCGGCGCCCGAGTCGAAATCAGAATGCGGTGGTCTGCGCCTGTGGTCCCGCTGGGATGCTGAAGGCCGCGGCCGTACTGACACGCGAGTTGGGACTGGCCTGCCAATTGTGCATCGAGCGAAATATGGGCTGCGGTCTGGGCACGTGCCTCTCGTGCGTTGTTCGTGCTCGTGATGACAAACAGCCCCAGGGATGGCGCTGGGCGCTGGCGTGTAGCGACGGGCCGGTGTTTGAGCGTGACGATCTGCTCGATTATGGGCCTGATGTTGGCGTATAATGTTAGAGTTACGTCAGCGCTTAACCTGCGGGTTCGAGCGAGCGGGAGGGCGAGGCTCTTGCCGAGCCGCACGTTCGATTTCCTCTGGGGCACGGCTCGGCAGGAGCCTCGCCCTCCCAGACTAATCCGCACGTTTGGTGTTGACAGAGCACTAGGAAGGAGCCCGAGATGCAACGGAACGCAATAGGTCCGCTCAACTTGTTGTTCTTGGTGGCCCTGTCGGGCGTAGCGGGGTGTCAAACCACAACTTCGTATCTGCTCAGCTCAATTGGTTTGAAGAAGAAGCCGCTGGCCGTCGCGCTGGTGCTCGAGCAACGGCCGGGAGAGGTGGTTGCGGCGTTGAATCCGTTTGCACGGTACAAGAAGCTTCAGGAAGCTCTGGCGGATGACCTTGGGCGGCCCGTCGCCGTGGACCCCTGCTTTACGTTCCAGGCCCGGCATGGGCTTGGGAATGGATGGTATGCCCTGGCGGTGGTTACGCCGACCCAGTTTGCCCGCTGGCCGAGGGACGCATCTTTCAGAGTGTTGGCGGTGCCGTTGGATTCAAAGGGCCGGCTGGTCCGCGGCGCCGTGCTGATTGTGCCGGCGAATTCTGAATTGCGGGAGGTGTCCGCCTTGCGCGGGCAAGTGGTGGCGTTCGGCCCGCGCGACGACGCGCGCACGCACCACGCCGCTGTGCAACTCTTGCGGGGCGTGGGAGTGGAGAAAGCCGATCTGACGCTCGAAATGTTGCCGGTGCCGGGTTCGCTCAAGCATATGCCGGATGCCCGCGCGACGGCGCAGGCAGTGCTCAAGGGCAGCGCGGCGGCCGGCTTTATCGACGAGGCGGCGTGGGAGGCGTTCGCAGAGCACGAGGAAAAGGAGGGGGAGCCGGCCCGCGACAAACTCCGCGTCATCGGGCGGACAGGCGCGCTGCCCGGCCGTTTGGTGATCGCGTCGCCGAAGCTCGACGAGGCGGCCGCGAAGAAGGTACAGGCGGCGCTGCTCGCGATGGGTGAAAACCACCCGGAGGCCCTGGAGCCGTTGGGGGTGTCGGGCTATCAGCGGCCGAGCGAAGAATTGATTGCCGCCTGTCGTGAATTGATTGCAGTTGAGGCAGCGAGAACTCCGAAGGGCCGCGGGCTTTAGACCGAATAATTCACACCGCAGAGACCGCTGAGATCTTAGAGCAGCCTCGCGGC
>JAGMDK010000063.1 GCA_023128695.1 Phycisphaerae bacterium | reverse complement strand
CGAGGCTCCTGCCGAGCCAAGCCGTGTGCCACTGCTCAAGAGCAGTGCCCCAGCGACCGCCGGTCAGAAAAGACACTGCTCAAGAGCAGTGGCACACACGCCGAGCGGGAGCCTCGCCCTCCCAAACCAACCCGCGCGTTTGGCGTTGACAGAGAAAACAATGAGCCCGCCGGGGTGGTCACCGCCGGCGGGCCGTTTCGGTTCGGCTGCAAGTGCTACAGCCACGTTCGCTGCAAACACCGCAGCCTAGCGTTTATCACCTACGTTCACATATCACCTCCTTTCCTGACGGGCCAACCTCCCGGTCGCACCTAGGTGACTCATGGTGCCAACCGGGCCTTGCCCTGCCCGCCGACCGTCACCGGCGGACCCAACGCGCGATGAGCCACTCATCGCTCGGCAGACGGCAGCCCGCGTGAGGTGCTCTAACCCGCATTTTAAGAGTCAACCTCTCACGCCGGTTGTTCCTGCACCTTAATTATCGCATTGGAACGGTAAAGGTCAAGGAGATTTTGTCATTGTTGATGACATCCCGCGCAGTATTTGCGCTCACAGTCCGTCGCAAAAGTCATGTAGCGCCCGGGCTCCGTCCCGGACGAAACGTAGCGGCCGGCCCCCGTGCCGGCCGTCCCACCGGCTGGAAGCCGGTGCCACACTGTAATCCCTTGAAAGGCTGTCTCCTGCCGGACGGTATCCTGTCCGGCAAGGAGTCTTTGGCAAAAGGAGACAGCCATGGAAACAGAGACGAGCGTAACGCGGATCGGAATGGACATCCACAGGAAATTCAGCAAAGTGGCCGCCCGCGACGCCGACGGCAAGGTCGCCTGGCGGCAGCGGCTCGAGCACGCCGAGCGGACGCGGCTGCGCGAGCAGCTCGACCGCTGGCCGAAGGGCACGCCGGTAATCCTCGAAGGAACCTTCGGCTGGGGTTGGATGACCGACGAACTGAAGACCGCCGGGCTCGATCCGCATCTGGCCTCGAGCAGCAATTCTCAATCCTCGATCCTCAATCCTCTTTGGTTGCGGCCGAAGGCCGCGCCAAGTATTACATGCTCCCGGTTTCCGCAGGCAGTGTGTCGCATATCGAACAGTTGAGCAACAGGGTGCGTTTCGCTGACTTCGACTATGACGCGGCCTGGTAAATCGCCGGCCGGTAGCGCGGCGGCGGAATCGGCTTGCCCTCGGCCCGCGCGGCATCCAACCAGGCCTTCTTGGCGGCTTGCACCTCGCGGAGCGCGTCTTCCGGGCTCTGGCCGAACGCTGAACAGGCCTCCAGGTCGGGAATATCCGCGATGTAGCCCCCGTCTTCATCGCTGTGAAAAATGTTGATGTGATAGTCACTCATTGCTGATCTCCCATCTCCATATTATATCGCTCCACCAATCGGAGGAACTGGCGGATTTGGTATGGTTTGGCTTGACCGCCCACATTCTGAAGGTTCATAAGCTATGAGACATCGGGGTGCGCAAATATATGATGGCTTCCGCTAACTCGGCTCAGCCGAAAACCGAAAGCCTCAACCAAGCTCGTAGGGTCCGCTTTGCGGACCGACCGGTTCTCATCGCTGTGGTACGAACGGTATCCGTCGCTTGTCAATGCGAGCGCTTACGACAATGATACTAAAGGCGGCTAGCTGGGCTTCATAGTGAGTTCAATCCAATCTTTCCAAGAGAAACTGAGGACCTCGGTCATATCACACTTCGGCATTGCCTGTATGAGCGACTTGATCATATTCAACGCCGCGTTATGGGCAAAGGCAGCGATCATCGGTCTCCCCAGTCTGTTGACTAACGACATGGGGCCTCTCGCCTCATTGTGTTCCAGTAGGCTACGACTGTACAGCTTCTCTACGAGCCCCTTCGGTGCCGTCTCGTCGCTTCCCTCGGCAAAGTCAAGTACGTCCGCCTTGTAGTGCATGAGGGCATTCCGGATGCGCCGCAGCAAGTCGAAATCCTTGTATGGCTGAGCGCCCTTCTCGTAGCACGTACCCGAAAGCAACGCATATCCTATTTGATACTTCAGGGCGGTCGAGGAATGATACTCATCTGCATGCTGTAATGTGCTTGCGAATGTACGGAGTTCCTCTGCGACTTTGAGCCCTGGTGTTGACGCTATGTACTCCGGAACCTCGTTGATAAAGCACTCAAGCGCAATCCACGAAAACACAATTGATGCCAACGCGGCTTCAGAACTGCCGGCGGTCCAGTCGCCACTTGGGATTGCCGTGTTGGTGGACCTGTGGTACGCGTACTTGGCCATACACAGGAAGGTACTGGCTGCTAGCCCGACCTGTCTGTTGGTAGGAGGATTCTCCCCAACGTGGGAGTTGTCTTCCATTGGACAATCTCACATTCTCGCTGAAGCGCGTGTAGATCCAGCGAGTAGGTCGGGTCATCGACCCGACTTGTAGAGTAAGGAATTGTCGGGTCTATGACCCGACTTACACATCTGCTAATCACGCTGCCAGCTTCTTGGCCCAGAGCTCAATTTGGCGTTCCAGTTCGCGCAGGGAGTCCGGCAGCGCACCGCTACCGAAACGCATCCACCAATTAACGACCGTCATGCCGACGACCTTGTCGTCGTCCTGGCAATACAGGAGAAGGAAGCCATCATTGCTTTCTTCAGCATAAGTAGCCACGTCTCGATGGCTGGCCAGACGCAGATACAAGACGTCGCTGGCGAGGTCATAGCGATACCAGAGCACATCGTCGACGGTTCCCTCGATTGTGTCAATCTTGATCATTCAAGCTCCCGGAACCCATCGAGTCTGAGGCACAACCTATGACTGAACCCTGAACCCTTTCACCTACCACGTCGTCCCCTCCGGCCCGTCTTTCAGTTCGACGCCGATGGCGGCCAGGCGGTCGCGGATTTGGTCGGACAGCTCGAAGTTCTTTTCCTTGCGGGCCTCGGCCCGCATGTCAACCAGCAACTGGATCACCTGGTCGCGGGCGTTTTCATCCTCGCCGCCGACGGGGTCGAGCCATTTCAGGCCCAGCGCATCGCCGACCAGGCGCTGCATGAGCGTGTCGGCGGCGAGCAGGTCTTCCCGGCCGATGCCGTCACGGATCCAGCCGCCGGCGGCGCGGGCGAAATCGAAGACCGTGGCGATTGCCGCCGCGGTGTTGAAATCCTCGTTCATGACGTTGGTGAAGCGCTGCTCGAATTCGCCGAGTGCCGTGCGGATTTGCTCCGAGGACGGTTTCGAGGGGGCTTTCGCCGCCGCCCGGGTTAGCTCACGCACCTGGTCGCGCAGCTTGTACGAGCCCGCCTCGGCCGCCTTGAGGGCCTCGTTGGAGAAATCCGACGGCGTGCGGTAATGGCTGGTCAAGATGAAGTGCCGGATCACGGCCGGCTCGAAGGTCTTCTCCAGCAGCCGATGCCCCTCGTGGAAGATTTCCTTGAGCAAGATGGCGTTGCCCAGGCTCTTGCCCATCTTCTGGCCGTTGAGGGTGCACATATTGTTGTGCAGCCAATAGCGGCAGAATGGCTTGCCGGTGATGCACTCCGCCTGGGCGATCTCGCACTCGTGGTGCGGGAACTGGTTTTCGAGCCCGCCGCCGTGGAAGTCGAGGGTCTGGCCGATGTATTTCTGGCTCATGATGGAGCATTCGAGGTGCCAGCCGGGGTAGCCGTTGCCCCAGGGGCTGGGCCACTGCATGATGTGGTCGGGCTCGGCCCGCTTCCACAGGGCGAAGTCGGCCGGGTGGCGTTTCTCCGCGCTCACTTCGACGCGGGCCCCAGCCTCCAGCTCCGCGACGCTGCGACCGCTGAGCTTGCCGTACTCCTTGAACGAGCTCACGTCGAAGTACAGCGAGCCGTTGACCTCGTAGGCATGGCCCTTTTCCAGGAGTATCCGGGCTCCCTCGATCTGCTCGATGATATGCCCGCTGGCACGCGGCATGATGTCCGGCCGCAGGACGTTCAGGGCGTCCATGTCTTCGTAGTAGCTGCGCGTGAAGAGGTCCACCACCGCCATCGGGTGCAAGCCCCGCCGCCGGGCCTCGGCGATGATCTTGTCCTCACCCTCGTCGGCGTCGTCGGTCAGATGCCCGACGTCGGTGATGTTCTGGACGTAGTTGACGTTGTAGCCGCTGAACCGCAGCCAGCGGATGATCGCGTCAAAGCTGACATAGCTCTTGGCATGCCCCAGATGGCTATGCCCGTACACCGTCGGCCCGCACACATAGATACCGACCTTCGGCGGATCGAGCGGCGTGAATTCCTCAAGTCGGCGGCCGAGCGTGTTAAAAACTTTCAGTCCCATGCTGCACCTGTCTGACAAAGTCTAGAACAAAAAAGTCATATTACGGCAAATGGTCCCGAGCGCGAAGAGAGTGGCGCGACGCCGTATCTACCTGATGCGGGTTAAGTTTGCAGGTGGGGCGGGCCTCCGTGGTGGAGCGGGCCTCCGTGGTGAAGCGGGCCTCCGTGGTGGGGTGGGCCTC
>JAGMDK010000629.1 GCA_023128695.1 Phycisphaerae bacterium | reverse complement strand
CGGCTGGAAGCCGGTGCCACAAGAACTGTGGCGGCCGGGCTCTGTGCCGGCTGACCTGTGTGCGTCACCGCCGGCGCTATCCAGCCACGCCAACTCATTGCCGGCGGCGAACGCATCCACGACCGATGGCAGGTGGATCGGCCACGGCACTTCACGAATAGTCCAGGAGCTTGCCAACCAGGTCCTCGATCAAATGAGCAATTCGAGCCGTGCTCTTTTCGCGTCATTCCGACATGTCCGCCGCAGGCGGACGATGGAGGAATCTTACCTCGGCCGCGGAACATGACCAAATTCCTCCGATCGTACGCTTCGCGGACTCGGTCGGAATGACGGGAGCTGCCGCCGATACTGCCACGCCGCAAAATCACCCCAAGTGCGCAAAAAAAATCTAACCCCAACGTACACTGTCTGTCTAAAATGAAGGTTCAGTACTGACATGGCAAATCCTCGGCGCCCGGTAGTGAGGATCCTGTGATGAAGTTTGGCAAGAAGCTTCTGGTTTCGATGGGTGTGGTTTGCTTGGGAGCCTTCAGTTCGTCGGCGTCGGCCGGTGATTGGGGCTTCAGCTTCGGTATCGGCACCGGCGAGCGATATTATCGCTCGTGCTACCCTACTCGAACGTACGTCTACTACGACAGCTCTCCCAGCTATTACTACAGCTCCCCCCTGCGATACTACGACTACGCACCGCAAGTGGTGGTCTACGACCGCGCCCCTCGCCGGGTGTACCGTAGCTGTTCTCCACGGCGGACCGTGGTTTATCGGGACTGCTCGCCGCGCCGGGTGCACCGCTCGACGCGGACCTGCTACCGCAGTAGCCGCAGCCGTAGTTATCACCGCAGCTATCGCGCTAGTCCCACCCGTAGCTATCGCGCCAGTCCCACCCGCAGTTATTATCGCGGCTCGTGTTACCGCCCCAGCCGTAGTAATTACCGGACCTCGCATCGATACTACTCGCCGAGTCGCTCGCATCGCTATTACGATCGCAGCCCGCGGGTCAGGATCCGGGTCCGCCGCTGAGCGGGATAAAGTAAGCGGTCCTACGACAACACTACTGGCTCGATGCCGAGGAACTCGCACGCCGCCGACAGGGCTCCCACGTGATCGCCGATGACGGCGTGAATGTGGTTGCTGCTATATTGCCGGCGGAGCGTAGCCATGGAGATGTCGAAGCGTGCGAAGGCGTGCGGCCATTCATACGTCGTCTGCTTGGCGAGCCGCTCCTCCTTGATCCGGGAGAGCTGCTCGAACGAACCGGTGAAAATGTGCATCAGGAAGCGGCCGTGTCGGCGGACGATCCGCCCGAAGGTGACTTTCTTAGCCGGGGCCGCGTAGAACTGCACGCTCCCGCCGCCGCTCTTGAAATAGAACTCCGACGCCGGCCGAATGTGGCATTCTTTCCAATTTCGGCGGAAATCACGTGAGCGTTTGGCGAACCAGGGGGCGTGCTGCCCGCTATTGACCAAGTCGTATAGGTTTTCCTTTTCATGGTAGTGCCGCAGGTCGGCGAACAGCACCGGCGTGCCGGTCAGATGGTGCATGAGCTGCATCGTCAGGGCACCGTTGCTGTCGCACTCGGTCGCGCAGATCAGCGGCTTCTTGTCCTTCTGCTCCCAGTCGGCGGTATCGTTGAGCAATGCTTCCTGCACGTCGGCGATGCACAAGCCGGGCCATTCGGTCATGTCGAGCTGCCCGGTCAGCCCGCAGAAATCGATGCCCTCCTGCCGGCAGAAGTCCTTCATCGCCAGGTACATGCGAACTTGCCGCGTGAGGGTGCCTTCCGGCCCGGGCGTGAGCTTATTCTTGTCCCAGTGGATCTGGCCGCAGTACCTCTCGAGCCATTTCAGACCGGCCTCGGCCCGCTCGGGGGCAATTTTACGGGCCATTTGCCACAGGTGTAGTTGCCCGCGGTGATAGACGTGTACGCCGAACTGCTCCATCCACTGCGAGGGGTCGAGGTGCCCGGTGTACATGCCCATCGAGGGGCCGTCGAACTCGCCGTAGCGTTGCCCGTGCAGCATGGCGGCCGCTCGTTCGCCACGGGCCCGCTCGTCCGGGTCGTGCAAGTGCAGGAAGCTTTCGACCTGTTTCTGTACGTCGGGTTTGCGAATATCGCCGAGCACGCGGCCGAATGGCAGGCCGATCTCGTCCAGGGTGCCCGCCGAGGCGAAGAAGGCGACCCAGCCCGGGTGCGAGGGCAGGATGTTGCCGATCAGCAGGAGCGGGACTTCCGGGATCAGATTCGCCACCTGGGCGGTCAGGTCGGGGAACGACCAGACGCAGAAGTTGAAAACCACCACGTCGGGATAAGCCAGGGCGATGCGGCGGGCCTCGCTCTGAGCCGTGGCGTAGTTCCACACGATTTTCTTGGCCGCGACCACGTCGTGCTTCTTGCGTTTGAAGTACGAGGCCAGCCGCTCCTGGAACACGCGGCAATCTTTTTCGGTGGCTTTCGCGATCCGCGCCCGTCCGTCCGTAAAGGTGACGATCCCGATTTTCATGGTCCGCTCCATTTCCTGTTTGCCATCGTACTCTCGCGCCACGCATGGTAGGTTGTCGAACTCCTCGGGGAAAGAAAAAAAGTGGTTGAGCATGGCGGGCAGGAATCTACAATCGTAGGGTCTCGACCAGCCGGGCGGCTGGACTGCCGCCCAAGGAACACGGAGACACTGGTGAGCACACGCAAGAAACGCCCGGTCTTGTATGAACTCGTCTCGCGCGGGCAGCGCGCCCGCGGCTGGACCACGCCACCCCAGCAACCCTCTTCCCCGCCCGCGACCGGCGCGCCTCCCGCCGCCGGCCCACCGCCGAAGCCCACGGCGGAACCGTCGCAGGAAGGGGCGCTGTCCTCGGGCAGCGTACGTGTCGTCAAGGGGATGGTGCACCTGGCGCTCAGTTGGTTTCAATTGGGCGTGCTGGGCGTCTTTCTAGTGGTCGTGCTCGTCGCGACGTTTTATGTGGGCCGGAGCACCCTCTCGGCCCCGGGCGGCGGGAGTGACCTCGACAGCATCACGGGCTCCGCGGATGCCGATCAGCCGGCGGCCGCGCCAAGTGAGTTAAGCCTCGCGCATCGGCCGTCGGACGGCAGTGCGCACGTTCCCGCGCCGCGGCCGCCCGCGGAGAGCAGCGTCCGAGATCAAACGCCGCCCGTTGAGACGCTCCCACCCCAAGACGTCCCGCGGGTCGAGCATTTCGCCTTTCAGGAGGGCCATTATTATGTCCTCGTGCAATGCTTTCCGAAGTGGAATCGCACGGCGGCGGAAGCGGCGCGCGACTTCCTGCGTTCAAAGAATGTGGCTTGCACCATCTACGAACGTCGAGATGACTTGGCGGTGTTCGCGACCGAGGCGTGTTCGACCGAGCGGCAGGCCGAGAATCTTGCGCGTACCATTCGCCGGCTGGGCAAGGAATACTTCCCGATCGGCAGATACGACTTCGGGGGTTGCGCGGCCAGACAGTTCTAAGAGAACGTGGGAACGTGGGAAGGTGGG
>JAGMDK010000628.1 GCA_023128695.1 Phycisphaerae bacterium | reverse complement strand
CAGATTACGCAGATTTCACAGATGGGATTGGGACTGAATCAATCTGCGTCCATCTGCGCAATCTGCGGATGTGCGTTGAGTGCTGGTGCGAGATTCCCATCTCGCACCCATTGGGGCAGGATTCCTATCCTGCGACGTTCGCACGCCAGGGTGTTCCGTTCTTTTTGTTTCTTGTATGATAAGGATGGGCGACCGGCCTGAGGCCGGTCGCGGACTGGTTATGTTGAATACACGAACCTTGGCTGGCGGGCTGCGCCGATGTTTACCGGCATCATCCAACGAGTTGGGACGGTCGTCAGGGTGGCCCCCACTCCGTGCCGCTCCAACGGCTCGACGCCGGCCCACCGCCTTGAGATCGAGCTTGGTCCGCTAGCCGACGGCCTGCAACTCGGTGCCAGCGTGGCGGTCAACGGCGTTTGCCTCACGCTCGCCCTGCTGCGCGGCCGCAGCGGCGGCTTCGACGTGGTCCCCGAGACCTGGAGCCGCACAACCCTGAGTGAACTCCAACCCGGCGACGAAGCCCATCTCGAATGCTCGTTGCGTGTCGGCGATCCACTTGACGGCCACTTCGTACAAGGCCACGTCGACGGCACGGGCCGCATCGACCGGATCGACCGTGGGCAAGGCGAGTGGAAACTCTGGCTCCGGACCGAACGGGCGTTGTTGCCGTTCATCGTCCCGAAGGGCTCGATCGCCCTCGATGGCACCAGTCTGACCGTGGTGGACGTCGCCGATGATCGCTTTTCGGTTGTGCTGGTGCCCACCACGCTCCAGCGCACCACTTTCCGGAACCGCCGACTCGAAAGCCGGGTCAACATTGAAACGGACATCCTCGCCCGCCTGGTTGTCAGTCGCCTGACGGGTGCCGCACCGCCGTCCGGGTCAGCGGCTGAAGCGACCGGCCTGAGCTGGGATAAGCTGCGGGCAGGCGGGTACGTGACATGAGCACGACAGGGCCTAATACCGCCGCCGACCGGCCGCTGATCGGGATCAGCATGGGGGACCCCCTCGGGGTCGGCCCGGAGGTCATCGTCAAGGCCCTCGCGGACCCGCGGCTGCGCGGCCGAGCCCGCTTCGTCATCTTCGGGCTGCACGACGTACTGGAACTCGCCGCTGACCAGACTGAAATCAACCCCTTTTGGTGGCGTGAACCCTACGAGCACGGGGTACGTGTAACCAGTGGGGTCCTGCTGGCCGACTTCGACGAGCTGCAACCGATTCGGTCGCCACACCCCCGGGGCCCGGACTCGCTCGCCGGGCAGGCCTCTTTCCGCTTCGTTGAAGAAGGCATCCGTCATCTGCGCGAGGGGACCCTGGATGCCCTGGTGACGGCGCCGATTTGCAAGCAGAGTTGGGCCCTGGCCGGGCACCGCTTTCAAGGTCACACCGACCTCTTGGCACAACGGTTCGAGGCCCGCCGGGTCGTGATGTCGTTTGTGGCCGATTCGCTGCGCGTCGCGCTCGCTTCCGATCACGTACCCCTGTTTGAATTGCACAACCGCTTCACGATCGGCTTGGTGCATCAACCCATCGACCTGCTCGACCGGGCCCTGCGGGCGTGGTTCGGCATCGAGCATCCGCACATCGGGGTCTTGGGCCTCAACCCGCACGCGGGCGAAAACGGCCTGCTGGGCGACGAGGAGCGACGCATCATCGAGCCCGCGCTCGCCCTGGCCCGCAACGCCAACATCCGGGTCACGGGTCCGCTGCCTCCCGACACGGCGTTCATCCCGGACGTCGTCCGCCGCTTCGACGGCCTGGTCGCGATGTACCACGACCAGGGTCTGATCCCGATCAAGATGCACGCTTTTGACCGCGCCGTGAACCTCACGCTGGGGTTGGATGCCATTCGCACCAGCCCCGATCACGGCACCGCGTTCGACATCGCCGGCCGTAACCGTGCCACGTCCGGCAGTATGCGGGCCGCGCTGGAGTTGGCGATCAGCCTCGCAACCACCCATCAGAAACAGCGCGGCATACCGGCGGCCGCCCCATGACCGGATGATTCACCACAGAGCACTCGTACTATAGTTTCATAAATTGCACGATGATCCCACCTTGAAGAAGAGCCGCGGGCCTGAAGCCCGCGCGGTCGATCGCGAGGCATAATGGTCCTCTCAGCGGGACACCGCGCGGGCTGAAGCCCGCGGCTCTTCGGCGGGCGGCTCCCACTCGCCGCCGACGGGGCCGAAGTTGATGCGGCGAGCCTCGTCCCAGTAGCGACCGGCGTTGTACTCGAAGGCCGACCGCATGGCGAGTTCGGCCACCAGTCCCAACATGATCGAGAAGCAGCCCAGCAGGAAGAACATCACGCCGACCAGCGGGGCCTTGCCCCAGAACGCCGCCCAGGGATCCTGGGAGTAGATGGCCTGGACAATCGCGAAGGCCATGCACAACACGGTCGCCAGCCAGGACCATTGCGTGATGCGGCCAAAGAAGTGCATCGGCTTGGTACGGTACTTCTGCAACATGCGGACCAGGATCAGATCGAACAGAACTTTGAACACACGGCCGTAGCCGTACTTGCTCTGGCCGACCCGGCGCGGCTTGTGATCGACGACGACCTCGCACATCTTCGCCCCGTGCATCGAGGTGTAGACGGGGATGAAGCGGTGCATTTCGCCGTAGAGACGCGAGTCGCGGATGACCTGGGCGCGATAGGCCTTGAGCGTGCAGCCGTAGTCGTGCAGCTTGACGCCGGTGATGCGGCCGATGAGCCAGTTGGCGACGCGCGAGACGCGGGTGCGCAGCCAGGAGTCCTTGCGATCCTTGCGCCAGCCGCTGACGACGTCGTAGTGGCCCTCTTCAAGTTTGTCGCACAGGCGTTCGATTTCCTCGGGCGGGTTCTGCCCGTCGCCGTCGAGCGGGACGATGATCGGGGCCCGGGAGACCCAGAAGCCGGCCATCAGAGCGGCGGTCTGGCCGAAGTTGCGGGCGAAATGGATCACCCGCATCCGCGGCTCGTCGGCGGCCAGCTCGTCGAGGATTTCGCCGGTGCGGTCGCGGCTGCCGTCGTTGACGACGATCAGCTCGAAGCGGCGGCGCTGCTGTGAGAGGCTTTCGATGAAATGCGGAATGACCGTGGGCAGGCTGGCCTCCTCCTGGAAGACCGGCACGACGACCGAAACCTCGGGGCGTGTTCTGGGCATAAGCAAGCGCCTTACATAGGCAGCATGTGCCACTGCTCTTGAGCAGTGCCTCGCGCGTCACACTGCACGTGTGCCTATATCGCAATTCACACTTTCGCGGCGCGGGAGGGCGAGGCTCCTGCCGAGCCGCGGCTCGCCGGGAGGCTCGCTCTCCCGATCGATCGAACCCGCGGATTAAACATTG
>JAGMDK010000627.1 GCA_023128695.1 Phycisphaerae bacterium | reverse complement strand
GAACGTGGGAACGTGGGAACGTGACAAGGTGACAAGGTCTAGTATCTAGTATCTAGTATCTAGTATCTAGATCTAGGTGCCACACGGCGTCTGATACGTGAACCATGGGTTGGAAGAATCTGTTCAAACCGAAAACGCTCAAGGCTGAGCCCGATCCGCGCCTGCGCTGGTTCGGGAAGCTGCCGACCTACGCGGACTACTACAGTTCGCAGACGGACGCCGACTGGGCCGTCGAGTTCAACGACTGGATCCTCAAGGGCTACGAGCTGCACCTGGCCCGGCAGCGTGAAAGCGGCGGCGAAACCCGGTTGCCCTCCGCGGCCTGCATGTTGCGTCTGCCCAAGTCACACATGACCGTGCTGGGGTCGCTTCAGGACTACGGCGGCGACATGCGCGGGCGGCCGTTCCCGCTGAGCTTCTACGTGGGCGTGCCCACCGCGCGCTGGCCGGGGCCGACGAGCGATCAGACTCTGGCGGCCCTGCGGGTGCTGCGCGATTTGACCCAGCTCCGCGACCTGGTCCGCCGCTTCTCCAACGACCCGGGCCGGTTTGAGGATGTTTTCGGCGGGCGGGAAATAGATCTGACCGGCATCGACGGTGAAACCTCGGACGAGTCCTGGTTTCAACAGGCTCAATCGCTGGCGCTGGCGGATTGGTTCGGGGCCGCCCGGTCGTGTTTGAACGTGGAGGACGTGGACGCCTGGTTCCAACTGGTCTCGACCTGGGGTGAGAATATCGCGGAACTCGAATCCGAGGAATTCGAGCCGACCTTGCGCTTCCCGTTGGTGATGGAAATACCGTTTGAAATACAGGTGACCGGCTGGCTGCACTGGCTCGAACAGCGGATGGATTTGAAACGCCGCTTCGTGTCGTTGCTGTTTTCCCACGATCCCGGAGGGGCGACGGGGCGTCTCAGCGTGGTTGCCCGTGAAATAGTGCCCGAGGACTTCCTGCTACTGACCGCGCAAGCCGGCAACCTGTCCTACGTGGATGATTTGTGTGCCTTGAATCCCGCGGCCGGCGGCGAGCAGCGGGGGAACACCCGCGACGCTTCCGGCCCGCCGCCCGTGCCAGCCCCGAACAGGTGGGCCGATTTCGTGGATTCCGCGCAGGAGGCTTGACTTTCGGCGTTATGGCGGCGAGACTTAACAATGATACCGGGCCAGTCAATGGGATACTCTGCGGGTGGCGGTATTGCCTCCTCCGCAACAAGATATGATATGTGCTTGTACTGTGCGCTCCCGCGCGCTTAAGCGTGGCTCGAATCGCACGTCCGTGATCAGGATAAGTGGGAACGGCTGGATGACGGGTATTCGTCAACTACAATGGCTCACGATTGAAGAGCGCAATCTGGGCATGTCATAAATTGGGCTAGGGACATGGCAATCGACGATGCGGCCATCATCGACCTTGGTAAGCTCCCGATTTCGGAAGCGGAGCCCTGTGGGAAGGACGCCGCGGACGATGAAGAGTACCTGCTGATCGATGCCGAGATGACGAAGCTCGACCGGATCGATCTGGGTGAGGTCGATTGGCCGCAGGTCGAGCTAGCCAGCCAAAACATTCTCCACACGAAATCCAAAGACGTTGAGATGGCCTGCGCACTTGGGTATGCCTTGGTCAAGAGGGAACGTTACGCCGGTCTCGCTGCCACGCTGGGGCTGTTCACTGAGCTGGTCAAGACTTTCTGGGAGACCTTGTTCCCCAAGCGTCCCCGCCGCCGAAAGGCCCGCATGGAAGCGCTCGCCGAGCATCTGATCGAGGCGGGCTGGCTGAGCGATGAGGGCCGCCCCAGACCGGACGAGTTTGACGCGGTCGATCTGTGTGTCGAGCGGATCGAGGAGTTGACCGCCGCCCTGAAAGAGGCGATGCCGGACGACGAGCCGGACTTCGGCAAATTCACGCGCAAGATCAAGGAGCTGGCCAAGGGACGTCCCAAGCCCGCGGAGCCCGCGCCGGCCGCGGAGGGTGCTGCCTC
>JAGMDK010000626.1 GCA_023128695.1 Phycisphaerae bacterium | reverse complement strand
CCCACGACCGCAGCCGCATACCGCTGAATTTGACCCCCGCCGCGGCCGCATCCACGCCGCAATCCTGGCAAACGCGAGCCGCGGCCGGTCCGAGCCAGCCGGCACACGCGCTCGGCTCGGGCGTGTCGCAGCGCTCGATAATCAGGGTCCGCAACTCCTTGCGGCATGCCGCGATCGCCGCCGCGCAGCCCGCCGGTCCCCCGCCGACGATCACCATGTCATAGCTCGTGTTCGCGGCCAAGCGTTCGCCCTTACTTCAACTTATCCCAGAGGACCTCCTCGGCCCGCTCGAAACGCTGGAACGCGGCCCGCACGGCCTCGTGGATCGATTTCAACTCTTCGGAATCCGCCGCCGTGGCCTGGCCGTCGGGGGGCAGGGTTTTCAGCACCGCCTCCAACCGTCCGGCCGCGTCATCGAGCTGACTGGCAGCTTCGGCGAAATTGCGAGCCGCCTGAAAGACCAGCAGATGTTCCTCCCGCTGCCGGCCCGGCCCCCAGATCAGCTTCGACGGGTTCAATAACACTTCCTGGCTGGCCAGCCGCATCTGCTCGCTCATCTCCTCGAAGTTACCCAGCGTCTTCTCCAGCGTCGGCTTACTGAGCACGATCATCCGCTCACTGGCGGAAGTCATCGCGTTCAGATCCTCCAGCGAAGCGTTCACCCGCCCCATCGCAAGGTGGAGCTGGGCCATCAACGAGGACGGGTTGGCGGCGTCCAGTTCGGTTCGCAAAGCGGCCAGCAACTCCCGGTCAACCGTCTGGGCCGCGTTGCGGACGCTGACCAACGTATCGAGGATCAGCGGCCGGTCCTCTTTCAGCATGGCCGTCGCCTCCTCGAGCCCTTGGCTGAGCCGATCGAGCGCGATGTGAACCTTGGCCAGCAGCGCCGCGTCCTTGTCGGCCGCCATCTCATTCCGCAGCGCCGACGTGGTCGCGTTGAGATCGTCGAGGATGAGATGGAACTTGCCGAACAGTGCTTCTTGCTCCTCCGGGCTCATCTGGGCCCGCAATTCGCGCGTCATCGCGTTCAGATCATCGAGACTTACCAGCACCTTATGGAGCACGGAACCCTCAACGCTCGGATCCAGGGCCTGGTCCAGGTTGTCAATCAGCCCTCCCTCTGACAGCAAGCGCCGCGAGAGCGTCCCGATCGCGGCCGCCAGACTCTGCGGCGGCAACCCCTGGATCGGCCCGGTGAGCGGGACGTCGGGCGTGCCGACATTCAGGATCGACACAAAGCCGTTGCCGCCGATCGCCGGCTGGTCGGTCGTGATCTGACAGTTGCCGTGGAGCTTGACGTCCTTGTTTACTTCGGCCATGACGACAAACACGGTGTGTTCTTCCTGGCCGTCTAGAGAGTAGGTGACCTCCCGTTCGACCCGGACCTCGCGTACGCGGCCGACTTCCATCGAGCCGCCCAGAATCACCGCGCTGCCCGATTTCAGCGGGGCCATGCCGTGCTCGTGGCTGAAGTGGATCTCGAGCTCCCACCCGCGGGCGTGGAAGAGCGGATAGAGAAAAATGATGGTCCCCAAAAACAGGCCCAGGACCACGATGACCGTCAGGCCCAAGGCGAAATCCTGTGATCGTTGCTTCATGGCCGTTCAATTATCCGGTAGCGAGCCGGTCGAAGAGGCAAACGCGGCGGCATTGTAGCGGCTCCGAGCAGAAATGGGGACATTCCAATTTTCCGCGGGTGAGCGGGAGGGCGAGGCTCAACGGG
>JAGMDK010000625.1 GCA_023128695.1 Phycisphaerae bacterium | reverse complement strand
GGCCTCCGTGCCCGCCAGTACGGTCCGTTGGCGGCCGCGGAGGGCCGCCCCACCCTCTGAATAGGATTGGTTACGCGAGAATGCGATTGCCCTGCCGACCAGCGCTTCGCACTGATGGGGCCTGTACGCGCGACGTTGGTTCGGCCACAATACGGTATGTCACTGGGGTCGCCCGACCGGACCGGCACCGCGACCTACGACGAGGACACCAAGACCTGGCACACGAAGGCGAAGACGCGCTACCTGACGACCGGCGAAACGACCGTCTCCGAAGGCACGGCGAAGATGGTCGACGACAACACCCTGGAGTGGCAGCACGCCGAGTGGGACTCCTGGAAGCTCAAGAAGTACTTCGAAATGAAGGGCACCAGCCGGCGGAAGTAGAAAGCGTACGCTCGCATGAGCGTGTCCTCCGCGTGAACACTGCCACAGAATTGACGGCCAGAGCAATCATTGTTAGAAAGCGGCCGGGCAGTTGAATTGGTTGGTGACAACGTCGTGCAAACTGACCGAGGACCATACCTGGATTATCTCGCGCGCTGCGAGCAAGCTTTTCGGCCGTTTGCGCCGATCAGTCTGCCGGATTTTTTCAAGGGGCGGGCTGACAACGTCACGTCGCTGCAGACGGAGTTGAGAACGTCCGGGCGCCAAGTCGCCATCTACGGAGAACGAGGGGTTGGTAAAACCTCACTCGCGATGCTGGCCGACTTCTTTGCCAGATTCAATGACGAAACAACGCACATGGTGCGCTGCCAGGTTGAAAGCACCTACGACTCAATTTTTGAGCAGCTCTTGCTGGAAGCCGGCCTGGAGTATGTCCCCGAGACGATCGAGACCGAGGCGCGACGCCAAGGCGGTCTTGCCGCCGGACCGGCATCAATCACCGGCGCCAAGTCAACGCGTACCAGAGGACGTGCCATCGTTTCCGCGCAACGCCTCGGCCCCAGTCTACTTCTCCGGAGGTTTGCCGAACAAGAAGGACTGCTAATCATCGATGAATATGACCGGGTTCAAGACAAAACCACGCACACCCGGCTAGCCGAAACCCTGAAGCATTTCTCCGATGCCGCGAGCAAAACAAAGATCATCGTGGTTGGCGTGGCGGAGACGCTTGCCGAACTCGTCGGGGAGCATCAATCGCTGACTCGTTGCCTGGCAGAGATTCAGCTCGATCGTATGACCGGCGATGAACTGAGTGAGATCATCAGCGCGGGTGAAGAACGCGCCGGCGTCACTTTCCAAGAGGGCGTCCGACAGAAGATCATCGCGCTCTCGGACGGCTTTCCGTTTTATACACACCTGCTCAGTAAGTATTCGGCGGATGAGGCTGGTCGTGTCCTGCTGGATAATCCCGAGGCAAAGCCTGTCGTTTCTGAGCCGGAATATAGGAAAGCCCTCCAAAAAGCCGTTACCGGTGGTGAAGCAACGCTTCGCGATGCATACCGGACCGCCGTCATCACGGTCAAGCGAAAGACCGAGATGTACAAAAACGTGCTCTGGGCGGTCGCCTACTCCCAGTCCCACGAAGTCCAGGTACAGGAAATCGCGGACAACATCGGGCTGTTAACCGGTAAACGTCCAAGACATGAAGGTCTCAGCAACTACCTCGGCCCCTTGACAAAACCAGAGAAAAAAGAGGTTCTCGTCCGTGTTCGGCAAGGTTACTACAAGTTCGCGAATCCTCTGATGCGAGCCTACATCCGGCTCATACTCGAAGAACATAATATCTCCTTGGGCGGACAACTGCTGTTTCCCTGGATGCGCCAAATCAAGCCGCGGGGTTGAATGAACACGGTACTCAATGGCCAATCCCATTCATCTGCACACACAAGCCGGCTATGACCGTTGGGCGACGATCTACGATGACGAGTTGAACCCGCTCGTGACGCTCGAAGAACCGCTCGTCCGGGAGTGGCTACACACCCCCGCCGGCTTGCGCGTGGCGGACGTCGGCTGCGGTACCGGGCGACACGCTGCCTGGCTGGCTGACGCCGGCGCCGAAGTGGACGCCTACGACTATTCCCCCGGCATGATGTCCAAGGCCAGGGCCAAACTGAGCAACCGCGGCGTACGCCTCCACGAACACACGCTACCCGCGCCCCTGCCAGCCGCGGACGGAACATTTGACGTGCTCCTCCTGGCCCTCGTGGCCGACCACCTCGCCGATCTGGAAACGACCTATCGCGACCTGCGGCGGGTGCTCAAACCCGGGGGGCGGTTGATCTTCACGGTCTTGCACCCGGCCATGAACCTGCTCGGCATCACGGCCCGCTTCACGGACCCGGACAGCGGAAGCGAGGTGCGCGTGGCCGCTTTCGAGCATACCTATGCCGACTACGTGATGGCTCCTTTGAGGGTGGGGCTGGTCATCGATGAAATCGTGGAACGGAAGATCGACGCCGCCGTTGCGGCTCGAGTCCCGCGGGCCGAGAAATACCTGGGCTGGCCGCTGCTATTGGCCCTACGCTTGCGGAACCCGGAGACTTAACAGTCTGTCGGACTTTTTGGCGCGCTTTTTTCGGCGGTCCGTGGTAAGTTCCCGGCATGGCTACCAGATTTGTGAACGTTGATCGGAATACGCCCATGCTGCT
>JAGMDK010000624.1 GCA_023128695.1 Phycisphaerae bacterium | reverse complement strand
CAAACAAGCGGCAGTGCCATTCGGGACAGCCACTTATTGTGAAGCAGGGTAGGGTCGCTGTGAGTCGCGAAGGGTGCGTCCCGAACGCACTACTCTTATTTCCCGGCGACTAACTACAGTTGGTACGTCCGGGACGCACCCTACCTTTTCTCCATAACGCTAATCGCCTGCGGGGCGGATTTTCAGCATCACCACGCCGTGGCGCGGGACGGTTGCGGAGTAAGCGGCATCGAACGTGCCCACGTCTTGTTGCAGCCAGAGATTGCGCACTTGCTGGGGGCCTGAAATGCCGAGGTCGGCCCAACTGGCGGTGATCGTGGCCTTGCCCCGGCCGCGGTTGAATAGGCCGACGGCCAGCGCGCCGTCCGCCAGCGGGCGGGCCCAGATTTCCTGGTGGCCCTGCACCGCCACGGGCGACGCCTGGCGGCCGAGGGGGTCCTGGTTGACCTCCAGCACCTCCGGATTCGTCAGCAGGGCCAGCGTGAATTCGTCGAGCTGCGATAGATCGCACCCGATCAGTAGCGGGGCCGCCAAGAGCGACCAGAGTGTGACGTGCGTGAGCTGCTCGTTCGGCGTCAGCAGCGTGTCGTGCAGTTCCGGACCCCAGCCGACCTTGCCGACCACCAGCATGTCGGGATCGTTCCAGTGCCCGGGGCCGGCGTACTCCTCCAGCCCGGCCTGCCCGAACCCGATGCCGGCCATGCTGAACCACATGTCGACGATGTCGCCGGTCGTCCGCCAATAGTTGCCGCCCACTTCCGCCCCCCACGACGGCACGTGGCCCATGCCGTATTGGCAGATGCTGTAGACGATGTCGCGGCCGCAATCGTCGAGGGCCAGCCGCATGAGCTCGTACGGCTTGCGTAACTCCGCTTGGCTATAATCCGCGGCGAGCTTGCCGTAGGAACACCAGTCGTACTTGAGCAGGTCGATGCCCCACTCGGCGTACGTCCACGCGTCGAGTTGCTCGTGCTCGTAGCTGCCTTCGTAACCCGCGCAGGTCTGGGGCCCGGGTGACGAATAGATACCGAGTTTCAGGCCCTTGCCGTGCACATAGTCCGCGAGGGCCTTCATGTCCGGGAATTTCTCGTTCGGCTGGATGCGCCCGTCGGCGTCACGCTTCCCCTCCCAGGCGTCGTCGATGATAATGTATTGGTAACCATGCGCGGCCAAACCACTGGCGACCATCAAATCGGCCGCCGCCCGCACCTTCGCGTCGTCCACGGACGTGCCCCACACGTTCCACGAGTTCCAGCCCATCGGCGGCGTCAGCGTGAGCGAATGCGTGCCCCCGACGATTGTGAGCGTGGATGTCGCCTGCCCGCGCGGGCCCGTCACGGTAACTTTGACCTCCGTCGTTCCCTCGGCCACAAGCGCGCCGGTGATGATGCCGGTCTGAGGGTTCAGCTCCAGGCCCGCCGGCAGACCTTCCGCGGCGTAGCGCAGCGGCTCCGCGCCGGTGGCCGGAATGCGGAACAGGAACGGCCGGACGGGGGTCGCGCCGGTGATGCGCGGGGCGTGGATCGCCGGCTTGGTTGAGGTGCTCTTGGCGATCCGCGGCGGCGGCTCGGGCGGGATTTTGATCGATTCCGGCCGCTTGCCGGCCCCCGCCGCCATCATCAGCAGCGCGCCGGCCCAGTCGGCGTGGTCGTTATGGATGCTGTCGCCGGCATCCTCTACCAGCAACGCCAGCCGCCGCGCGCCGCTCAGGTCGACGGCGATTTGCTCCGGAGTGTCGCTCCCGCGGAGCACGCCGGTTCGATGCACCTCCCGGCCGTCCACTTCGACAATGAAGACGACGGAGCCGAGCGTTTCGGATTCATCGTCGACGCCGACGACGGCATGGAAGGAGCGGGCAGCGCCTTTGAGGTCGATGATCATCTCGCTGAAGGCGTGCGAACCGATCCCGTGGGGGTAGATTCGACCGCTGAGCGTCAGCGGGTTGCCGTCGACGGAACGTCCGGCCTGGGGGGTGCCCCACTGTTGATCGATCTTGCTCAGATCGAGCGTGTCTAGCCAGATAGCGCCCGCCGGCGCGTCCTCGGCGGTCAAATCGGGCTGGGGAAGGGCGGTTTTACCCAGCTCGGGTTTGACCGCCTCCGGTTCTCCCTGCTCGGGCGCGCTTATGTCGGGTTTGGCTGGCTGCACGGGGGCTTTCTTCCGCGCGGCGGGCCCCGAACAGCCCATGAGAATCAGAGCGGCCAGCAACACCACGGCAACCGGACGCACAGCGTGAGCGAAATCAGCTTTCAACACATTCCAACTTGAATCTGCGGTGGACATGAACTCCTCCAGTATCTCTCTTGCGGTACTTCTACTCGAACCTTCGTTTACTCAGTTCCACGAACGATACGCCCGCCTCGTGGATGTGGACCGCGGCTTCCAGGTCTCGCATTGTGAACGGCCAGGCGCTGACATTCAAGAGCGGCATTCCCGCCGCGCGCAGGCCGAGGCCGTCGCCGACAATGAGTTTCTTCCCGTGTTCTACGGCCGGTACGGAGCCCGGCCGCTACACTTGTAGGCCTATTACGGACAGGTTGTATTCATAATTGCCACGAACGGGTCGATATCACGCCAATTGACGGTACCGTCGGCATTCACGTCGTTGTTCTCGAACGGGCAGCTTGGTGTGCCGGGCAGGAACATGGCCTCCCAGGCGGCCACGTTATCATTCATCGCCGCCACGAAGAAGTCGATGTCGCGCCAACTCACCGCGCCGTCGCAGTTGCTGTCGCCGGCGCAGCCGGTCGGCGTGACGTCCTTCAGCCCGAGACTGTGGTTCCCGCCCGCCGCGACGGCCACGAAG
>JAGMDK010000623.1 GCA_023128695.1 Phycisphaerae bacterium | reverse complement strand
TGGAAGGTCTCGGGGTCGCTCGGGTGTTCCACCTTGATCTCGCGCAGCTCCTTCAACTCGGGGATACGCCACGGCTCGGACCCGTTGGCCAGGTATCCGTCGCTAAGCAGAATCGTCGGCGTCATGTACTTGATCGCGATGCGGACGGCTTCGATCGCCGACCGGTAGCAGTCCGCCGGCGACTGGGCCGCGATGACCGGCGCGGGGCAGTCGCCGTTGCGCCCGAGCAGCGTCTGCCACAGGTCGGCTTGCTCGGTCTTGGTCGGCAGCCCGGTGCTGGGCCCGCCGCGCTGCACGTTCACGATCACCATGGGCAGTTCGGTCATCACGCCGAGTCCGAGCGCCTCTTGCTTGAGGGCCATGCCCGGCCCGCTGGTGCCGGTGACTGCGACGGCACCGGTGAAGGCGGCCCCGACCACCGCGGACATGGCGGCGATTTCATCCTCGGCCTGAAAAACGCGCACGTCGAAATTCTTGTGCAGCGCCAGCTCGTGCAGAATCTCGCTGGCGGGCGTGATCGGATAGCTGCCGTAGAACAGCGGCTTGCGGGCGAGCTGGGCGGCGGTGATCAGCCCCAGCGCGGCGGCCTGGTTCCCGGTCAGGTTGCGGTAGGTGCCGGGCTTGAGCCGTGCCGGCTGGATGCGGTACCGGATGCTGAACAGCTCGGTGGTCTCGCCGAGCCCATACCCGGCCTGCAACGCCAGCGTATTGGCGTTGGCCACGGCCGGCACCTTGGCGAACTTGCGGTTGATCCAATTGAGCGTCGTCTCGAGCGGCCGGTCATAGAGCCAGTACAGCAGCCCCAGGGTATAGAAGTTCTTGCAGCGGGCGGCGTCCCGCGGGCCCAGCCCGGTCTCCTTCACCGCCTCCAGCGTCTGCTTGGTGATCGGGACCTTATAGAGCTGGAAGCGGTCAAACGCGCTGGTTTCGAGCGGATTGACGTCGTACTGGGCGCGGCGCAGATTGGTCTCGTTGAACTCGTCGGAATTGACGATCAACAGGCCGCCGTCGTTCAGATCGCCGAGGTTCACCTTGAGTGCGGCCGGGTTCATCGCCACCAGGGCATCGACGCGGTCGCCGGGAGTGTAGATCGGTCGGCTGGCGAAGTTGATCTGGAAGCCGGAGACGCCGGCCAGGGTGCCCAGCGGTGCGCGGATCTCCGCCGGGTAATCCGGGAAGGTGGCCACGTCGTTGCCGAACACCGCGGTGGTGGCGGTGAACTGGCCCCCGACGAGCTGCATGCCGTCGCCGGAATCACCGGCGAAGCGCACGGCGGCCTGTAAGCGTTCTTCAATGTGGGGGGCCGACTTGTCGTCGGCTTGAATGTTCTCTGAAGTAGCAATTCCCATCGTCTTTCTCACAATGGGTCCGCCTCGGGCGTCAACGCAACGCCCGGGTGCCGGCCGGAATCTGGTTGGGAAAACAAGCTGCTGATTGTATCCACTGGGCGAGACTAACCTCTTAAGTCACGCGATGGTAACAAGACCCTTAATCCTATCACATGCTTCATGTGGATTCCAGTCGAAATGTTGTAAATCGGTAGGCAGAATGTAGCGTCCGGGCTCTGTCACGGACGTAAGTGTAGCGGCCGGGCCCCGTACCGGCCGTAAGTGTAGCGTCCGGGCTCTGTCCCGGACGTCGTGGCGGACGCTGGTGCGAGATTCCTATCTCGCACCCGAGCCAGCGGGTATCCATTCCCACCCATGCAACAAACGGGAAAGGATGCCAGCCGAGAGAGGTGCGAGATAGGATTCTCGCACCAGCGAAATCTGTACTCGAACTACCTGGCTCATTTGAGGTCCAGTCGCTTGACGTGAACGAGCCGGTGTCCAAACGGGTCCACGGCGGCTTGGCTCTGCTCCAGCACGATGTAGCCGACCAAGGGTTCGAAGTCGCCGTCTTCCGGCTGCATGTCCACAAAGATGACCTCGCTGAAGACCGGCTCGAAACCCTCAATCTGGATGCGCACGGGGCCGCACACGGCACCGTCCACGGACGCTTGGGTGGCCAACTCAAGCTTAACCTGTCGAACGACCTCCAAATCGCCGAGACGATCCCGCCATGCTGAGGGAAGGATCATATGCGATGTGCCCGTGTCCACCAGTGCGTCGCAACGGATCTTCTTCTCACGATCCGCCGGATTCTCGATCTTCACCGACGCCGCAATTCTTCCCATGGGACTCGCCTCAAGGAGAGGCTACGCCTCGGGCTGACCCGCGTCAAGCAGAAGCGCCTGCTGGTGCGAGATTCCTATCTCGCACCGTTGATGAATCCCCCGACGATGCTCCTGATCCCTCAACCCCCAATCCCCAATCCTCAATCCCCAATCCTCAATCCCCAATCCTCAATCCTCAATCCTTTTCTCCTCTTGCACTCGCCGTACGACGACTGTGCCGGCGAAAATGTCGCCGCTGCGTTGTCGGCTGCGTGAGAGCAGCACCACGAATCCAAGAACCCACAGCGGCGGCTGGAGCTCCACAAACCGCAGAAGATTGCGGATGACGATTGGCCCCACGCCGGGACGCCGGCCCGACTCCGACAACAACCGCGTACCGGTCAGCACCTTGCCCACGGTCCGGCGGGTGAGCAACTCCATGACCAGGCAGTAGACGGCACAAGCACCCGTGCTAAACCCCCACCACAAGAGCGTCTTCAGGGGGGGCAAAGTCTCGCCGCTGCCGCCGAGCGCCCACCCGGACAGTTCACGCAGCCCGCCCTTCCAATCCACGCCGATGACGACGGCCCCCACCACGATGAACGGAACCAGATCGATCGCACAGCCCAAGAAGCGCTGGAAGGTGAGAGCCGCGGCGCAGCCCGCGGGCAGCTCAATGGCCTGGAAGATGGCGCCCCGCCGAAGCAAGAGCAACGCGGCCAAGATACCGAACAGCAATAGCCGCGCGGCCATTTGCAGCCAGCCGGGGCCGAGCCCCGCCAGGTGACCGTCGGCGAACACCTCCGCGACAGTCACGGTCGGTTCGGCCGGAGCGGCATCAGTGCGGCCGAAACGCACGTACGCCGCTCGATCCCCGGCGGTCATCAGCAGGGCCACGTGCTGATTGAACCCGAAGGCCGCCTGATATTCGGCGGGTTGGACGCCGAGGGGCAGTTCCGAGAGCTGGAGCGGGGCCGGCCGCCATTCGACGGCGTCGCCGTCCGCGGCCCGCAGCAAGCGGAAAGCCCGCGGCTGCTCCCCGCCCTCCGCGGCGCGCTTGGCGGTAATGAGAGTCGGCACGCGACTGACCGTCGTGATCCAGAAGCCGGTCAAATCCGACAACACGGGCGTTCGCCCGCCGTCGTGCCAGACGCCGGTTTCCGTGTTGAGTCGGCGGCATTGGATGCGCTCGCCATCTGTCGAACGCCAGAATAGATAGAGCCGAACCTTCTTCAGCTCACGGGTCACGTAGAGCCGCGGGTGCAGTCGCGGGGGCGTCTGGCCGGTGAGGAAAGCGGGGGCCGGTGCGACCGCGATCCAGCCCCGGCTGTCGTAGCGGACCACGCTGAGCGGGGCCCCCTCCGGATCGAAGGGTTGCGATGTCGCCGGACGCAAGCCGTTTTCCAACCGAGGGAGTTGGCCCGGCGAGGGCGAGGGAATCAGGGCATACAGGTCGGTCTCGCTTCCCGCCATGTCCACGGCCCGCACCCGCCCGGGCAAGTTCAACTCGGGAGACCAGCCCTCATCCGCCCACGAGTAGAAAGCCCCATTTTCGGAGAAAGCGTAAAGCAATCCGCGCGTCGCCGCCATGCTCACGACCGGCGCATTGAGCTCGGCACCCGGTTGAAACTCCTCGTTGACTCCCCGGCGGTAAGCCCGGGAACGCTGCGCATCAACCCACACCAGCCAAAGGGTTTGCTCGTCAGCGGCGAGGTAAGTAAGCGCACTCAAGTTGGCCGCCGGCTTTGTCATCGGCTGCGCGCTCACCGTCGCTGCCGTTAGCCAAAGAACCGCCAGCAGACTCCACGGAGAGATGACGATTCTCTGTGGAGGGCACCCCTCCAGTGTATGTCGAGCGCTGATGAAGATCACGGCACTACTTTCTCACTCTCGCCCTGCCACTCGGAGGGGAAATCAAAGACTTCGCCCGGCAGATCAGGCCTAAATCGGGTCCCCAGGATATCGAGCCGTATCTCCGCCTTGTTCAAGGGCCAATTGATGACGTAATGCCGGGGCGTGAACGGACCCTCCGCACCGATCCGCCGATAGCGCCCCAGGACGGCGTGCATCACGACCTGACCGTCGGGAAGCCGATCGATGATCTCCAGCGGCTGATGCGGTTCGCAGGGATCGAGGCGGACTTCCCGCAGCCCCGCTGGTTGGCCGTCGATCCCCAGCCGGACAAACAGCAGCCGATGATCGTCCTCCACCAGCCGTAGCAACGGCAACAGCCCCCCCTCCAAGCTGAGCGGCAACGGACGGAGTACCAGGGCATCGAGCAGCTCGTTCGGCGGGATCGGCAGCTTGCGAAGCGCCCCCTCCTCAGCCCGGCGCCACTCCCCCCACCATAACTTGCGCGCCTCCGGCACGTCGATCCAAACCCAGTACCGCTCGTCATTCGAGCCAAACTGGGCCACCGTGCCGGCCAACGACCGCACGTCGAACAGCAGCGACCGCGGCTGTGCGAAGATCAGCCGCGCGTCATGGCCTATGAACGAGCGCCGTTTGCCATCCGCATCCTCGAACCTAAACGATACCAACGCCTTGCAGTGCAGCGGCTGGTCGATCTTGGTGAGGTTCTCGTTTACCCGCAGCAGGGCTTCCCGGCGGCTCGCCGGCGCCACCCCCGGACACGGCGGGCAACCGGCCAGAAACACTAGCAGAACTGTCAAGGCTAACGCACCATGCCCAGTCCGCCGCAAAAGTCGGCTTCGGCTGAAAATGTAGCGTCCGGGCTCTGTCCCGGACGCTACACGACAATGACGTCCGGGACAGAGCCCGGACGTAGAATACGGAGAAAACTTCTCCCGCAACGACGTCCGGGACA
>JAGMDK010000622.1 GCA_023128695.1 Phycisphaerae bacterium | reverse complement strand
GTGGCACGGCCGTGTCGGCCGTGAATACCTGCGACTTGTACACGGCTGACACAGCCGTGCCACCCATCAAGCGATGTGTGACAGAGCACTAGGTCGCGCTCATGAACACGGCTTGTCAGTGAATGCCGTGCAGCATCGGCTTCAAGATGCGTATCAGCAACAGCATGATCACGGTAGCTACGACGCCGACGACGCCGAAGATTATGAAGTACTGCGCCGGGACCATGCTCCCCCAATAGCCGCCGGCGAAGTGTGCTAGGAAGTTCGCCACGGCCCCCGTCGTCAGGAACCACAACCCCATGAACAAGCCGACGTACGCCGGATGAGCGGCCTTCGTGACCAGCGACAGGCCCACGGGCGAGAGGCACAGCTCGCCGATCGTGAGCACCAGATAGAACGCCAGCAGCCAGACGATCGAGACCTTAACTACCGACGAGTTCTGGTAGATCTGGGTCAGCGCCGTGCGGAACTCCGGGTCGCTACCGGCGGCCAGGACCTGTGCCTGGTCCTTGTCGGAGAGCGTGTCACTCACGGTCAGCGTTCGGCTTTCGGGTGTCCAGAACGCGATCTGCACGTCCTCGCGGCCGTCTCGGTGCGACGGCAGACCAGCGATGAAGTTGATCTCGCCGGCCTCGGCCGGCACGTCAACCGAGACCTCCCACTTTGCGTCGCGATCCATCGTACCGGCCTTCTTGGCTAGCCGAACTTCCTCGGCCTTGTCCTCAGCCTTCGTGACCAGATCATTGATCATCTGCTTGTAGGCCTCTGTGCACGTAACGCTCAGGGAGCGCATCCAGTCCAGGTCTGTCAGGACGCCGTTCATGTGGAGTGTTCCCTCCGCCCAGCGCAGGCGCGTGGCACCAAAGTAGAAGGGCTCCCGGCCGATGAGGCGCAGAATCCCGTCATCGCCAATCACGCAAGGCAGCAGTTCGGCCTCGCCAACTTCCGGATCGCTGGTGGGCAGCGCGGTCACAAAGATGCGCCGTCCATCGACGTCTTCTTCAGCCAGGTGATAGACTTTCTGTTGCTCATCGACCACCAGTCCAGCGGGTAGCGCGGGCAAGTTCGCGCTGCTGGCCTGGTTCTCGGTTTGGGCCGCCATCAGCATGATCCCGTAGGCGCAGGACAGGAAGAACACGCCGAAGGCCATCTTCATCGGTGTGGAGGGCTGCTTGCCGCGTTTGTCGAGGAACTCCCAAAGCCAGGCGAAGACGCCGGCGAAGATGATGATGAAGAGCGGGTTGATCGACTGGGACTGCTCGGCGGTCATCTGCCAGTTGGCAATGCCTCCGCCACCGGCGGCTTGAGCGGCATCGGCAGGTGGCTCCACGGCAGCGTCAACGTCATTTACCTCAACCATCGGGGCCTGGTCCTGGAACACGTACAAGTTCGTGTGCTTGTCGGCCCACAGGTTCATCACGTTGGCGGCCTGCTCAAACCCGACCCAGAACAGGATCGCGAAGACGCAGATCACCACCAGAACGACGCTGCGATCGAAGTAGATGCGCGACTGGCTGGGACCGCCGGCGGATTCCGGCTTGGCGGGCGCGCTCGGTTCGGCAGCAGCCGGCTTTTCCCGCCCCGCCCCCGCCGCCTTCTCTTCCGCGGCGATCTGCTTCTCACGCTTGACGACCCGCCCCATGCCCCAGATGTACACGATCAGGCCGAGCACCATGCCGACGCCGGCGGCGGCGAAACCGTAGTGATAGCCGTAGTTGAAGCGCAGCCAGCCACAGACGAGCGGGCCGATGAAGGCGCCGAGGTTGATGCCCATATAGAAGATCGTGAAGGCGCTATCCCGGCGTTCGTCGTTCGAGCGATAGAGCGTCCCGACCTGCGTCGAGATGTTCGGCTTCAGAAAACCTGTGCCGACGATCAGGCACCCCAGCCCGGAATAGAAGAACGGCATTGGCTCAAAAGCCAGCAGAAAGTGCCCGATCGCAATGATCACGCCGCCAACCACAACCGCCCAACGCGCCCCAATGAGCTTGTCGGCGATGATCCCACCCAGCACCGGCGTGGCGTACACCAGACCCGCGTACCACGCCATCACGTGCGACGCCTCGCCCTGCTTCCAGAACAGGTAGTTCACCATGTAGAGGATCAGCAGCGCCTTCATCCCGTAGAAACTGAAACGCTCCCACATCTCGGCGAAGAAGAGGGTGAACAGGCAGGTCGGATGACCGAATAGTTCGCCGCTGCGTGATTGTGACACGACGCTATCTCCCTCAAGTCTTGATCGCTTACGACGGAAAAACTCTACCATACCGCAAAGGAGCTTGGTGAGCGAGAGGGGGTCGGTCGGAGCTTTGAAGGGGGTCCGTGACACTTCCGGCGGGGTTTTTGGGGTAAGATTGTGGCGGGTTGGCCAGGGATGGCGAACCTGAGCGAGTGCGGGTGTTTCATGGAGGAAGACGATCATGCCAGCACGGACCACACGTCAGGAAAGTGGGCAAACCGGTGGGGCGGCCCTCCGCG
>JAGMDK010000621.1 GCA_023128695.1 Phycisphaerae bacterium | reverse complement strand
CCCTCTATGTTGACGCTCACCCAGCTCGTTGGAGTGGATTGCTGGCGGAAGTGGCAAATGCTACGATGACCGCTTCGGGGGCGTGGCGGTGTGACAGCGGCCGAGGTGTCCACGGTAATAGATGCGGGGGCCGGATTTGGCAGGGTGTTCGATGCCTGCAACTGTAACCGGGCGGCAAATAGAAGAACTGACCCGGAAGCTGGGTCACGAGATGTTCGAGCGCATGCGCGGCCACCAGCCGCGGCTCTGGCAGTACAACTGGTGGCAGGAGCGCGGGCTGCAATTGTGCATGCAGGACGAGTGGTTCAAGGTGCAGGCCTTCCGCTTCGTCGACGTGTTGCCGATGATGCATTCCGACGCCGATCTGGCCCGGCATCTGAAAGAGTACTTCGTGCTGCCCGAGCATGCCGACCAGGGTCATAACCAAAGTGCGGAGGCGGCACTGCGCGAGCTGGACGCCGTGCCGGCGATGCGGCGGCTGGTGCATCTGGTGTCGCGGCTGATGAACTTTCGCCGACTCGACGGCCCGCTGCCGCGCCTGTTCGCGTACGCGGCCCGGAAGGGGGCGGCGATTATGGCCGGGAGCTTCATCCCCGGGTCCACCGTGGACGAAGCCGAACAGGCGATCCGTAAGCTCCGCGGCCGGCAAATGGCATTCACGATCGACGTGCTCGGCGAGGCAGCGGTCTCGGCGGTCGAGGCCGAGGCCTATCACCGGACCTACCTGGACCTGATCAGCGAGCTGCCCAAACACGCGACGGGCTGGTCCCCGGTGCCGATGTGCGACCAGGCGGACGGGGAGGCGATTCCGCGGGTGAACGTCTCGGTCAAGCTGACGTCGCTGTACCCCGGTTTCGATCCGATCGCCCCCGCGGCGACCAAGAAGCGTTGCAAGGAAATCTTACGGCCGCTGCTGCGAAAGGGGATGGAGGGTGGTGCTCATATCCACGTCGATATGGAGCACTATGCGATCAAGGACCTCACGCTCGACGTCTGCGAAGAGCTGTTCATCGAGGACGAGTTCCGCGACTACCCGCACTTCGGCGTCGTCCTCCAGGCCTACCTCAAAGACGGCGACAAGGACGCGGCCCGGACCATCGAGTATTGTCGGCGGCGCGGCACGCCGATCTGGGTGCGGCTCGTAAAGGGGGCCTACTGGGATTCGGAGACGGTCTGGGCGGCCCAGCGGCATTGGCCGGTGCCGGTGTGGGAGCAGAAATGGCAGTCCGACGCTTGCTTTGAGCGCATGACGCGCGTTTTACTCGAGAATTACCAGCACGTGCGCGGCGCGTTCGCCAGCCACAACGTCCGCAGCCTGGCATACGCGATGGCAGTGCGGAAACTGCTCGACGTGCCCGGGTGGGCATTCGAGCTCCAAATGCTCTACGGCATGGGCGACCCGATGAAGCTCGCCGCCATCCAGATGGGCCACCGCAGCCGCATCTACACGCCCTACGGCAATCTGGTGAACGGGATGGCGTACTTCATTCGGCGGCTGCTGGAGAACACGGCGAATGAGTCGTTCCTGCGGATGTCCGGTGAGGACGATGCAAACGAGGATGAATTGCTGGAGAATCCCGATTCAACCGGGCATAAGACTCAGCCGCCAATGAAGCCGGTCGTTATTCGTTATGAATTTGAGGAACCGATTATGGATCCGTTCGAGAACGTGGCCAATGCGGACTTTTCCCAGGCCCCGAGCCGGCAGGAAATGCAGGCCGGATTGGCGCAGGCGCGAGCCGAGCTGGGCCGCGAATATCCGCTGCGCATCGGCGGGGAAGCGGTCACCACCGGCGAGTGGGCCGATTCGCTGAACCCCTCGCGGCCGAAGGAGATCGTCGCGAAGGTCGCCCAGGCCGATGAGCAGACCGTCAACCAAGCGGTGGAGGCCGCGGCCACGGCGTTTCAAACCTGGCGGCAGGTCTCGCCGCTCCAGCGGGCGGACTACCTGTCTCAGGTGGGCGCGCGGCTTCAAGAGCGGCGATTTGAGTTGGCGGCGTTGATGGCGCTCGAGTGCGGCAAGACCTGGCGTGAAGCGGACGCCGACGTGTCCGAGGCGATCGACTATTGCAATTACTACGCCAAAGAGATGTGCCGCATCACGGAGCATCCGCGGCGACGGGACCTCGAAGGGGAAACAAATGAGTATTTCTACGTGCCCCGCGGCGTGGCGGCGGTGATCAGCCCGTGGAATTTCCCGCTCGCACTGCTGGCGAACATGACTGCCGCGGCCGTCGTGGCCGGGAACACGGTCGTGATGAAGCCGGCCAGTGCGGCGGCGGCGGTGGCCGGGAAGTTCATGGAAGTATTCACCGAAGTCGGGCTGCCGCCGGGTGTGGTGAACTATCTGCCGGGACCGGGGCAGACGGTCGGCGAGGCCCTCGTCAAACATCCGCGGGTCGCGCTGGTGGCGTTCACCGGGTCACGTGACGTGGGCTGTCGGATCAACAAGGTGGCGGCCGAGGTGCCGACGACGCGGCCGGGGCTCAAGCGGGTCATCGCGGAGATGGGCGGCAAGAACGCCGTCATCGTCGATTCCGACGCCGATCTGGACGAGGCGATCAAAGGGGTGATCGCCAGCGCATTCAGTTACGCGGGGCAGAAGTGCTCGGCCGCGTCGCGGGTCATCGTGCTCGACGCGGTGCACGATCGGCTGATGGAGCGGTTGGTCGAAGCCGCCCGCTCGAAGAGCATCGGGCCGGCGGACGAGCCCACGACGGCGATTCCCCCCGTGATCGACAAAGCGGCCTGCGAGTCGGTGCGCAAGTACATCGAGCTCGGCAAGCAGGAGAGCAAGTGCGTGCTCGCGGTGGACACCAGCCAACTGGTCGAGGAGACGGGGGGGTATTACATCGGCCCGCACGTGTTCGACGACGTGCCGCCGGCGGCCCGGATCGCCCAGGAGGAGGTTTTCGGGCCGGTCATCACGGTGATTCGAGCCCAGGACATCGATGAAGCAATCCGGGTCTTTAACGGGACCGATTACGGGCTCACGGGCGGCATCTACTCCCGCAGTCCGGCCGACATCGAACGCGCCCGGGCGGAGTGCGAATGCGGCAATTTCTACATCAATCGCCCGATAACCGGATCGCGTGTTGACCTGCAACCCTACGGCGGGTTCAAAATGTCCGGGGTGGGTTCCAAGTCCGGCGGTCCGGATTATCTAATACAATTTTGTGAGCCGCGCACGGTCACGGAGAACACCCTCCGCCGCGGTTTTGCCCCGAGCGAAGAGGTCGTGGAGGCGTTGGGTTAGCAGAACAGGGGATTAAACCGAAGTTCCGCTGCATCTTGCCATGGGACTGCCTCGCGGTACAATGCGGATTATGTGTGCGGCAACCACTACAACAGCTTCGCCTGATCAGAGAGTTGTGGTGCAACGGTTGGCAGAAATGTAGTGCAAAACCGCGTTTGCGGGCGTAATTCAGTGGTAGAATGCCAGCTTCCCAAGCTGGACGTCG
>JAGMDK010000620.1 GCA_023128695.1 Phycisphaerae bacterium | reverse complement strand
CGGAGTCAAGCAGAGAATCAGTTTAACTAATAACATCAAAGCACTCAAAAAGCGATAATTTGAACTGATACCCCCAGTTCCACAGCCATGACTTTTAGTCACACCCTCCAATCCGTCACGCTCTGGACCTTGCCCGATAACCATCGTCAAAAATACTGATTGCTAATTACTAATCACTAACGACCAATAACTACAAAGGGCTATTCCCACCCCGCCGCCTCGACCTGCGGTGCCAACTCCGCCGTTTGTTCGAGCAGGCGGCGCTCGGCTTCGCTCAGTTCCATGTCTCTCCGGTCCATCACCGTCCGGGCGATCTGGATGGCCTTCTCCATGCGACAGAGCGTCAGACCGGCATCGGTCAGCCAGGCGAAGGAAGGGACGAACTTGGGAACACGCTCCTGCGTAAATAAATTGGCGACGACGCCGATCACGCAGCCGGTCGGCAGGATGGTGCCGATACCGGTCTTGGCGTGATCGCCGATGATGGCCCCGACGAAATGCTGGCCGGTCTCGACGCCGACGCCGTTGATGTTGACGCGGATGGTGCCGTAGGTGTTCTTGAGGTCGCTGGTGACGGTGTCGGCCCCCAGGTTGACCCATTGGGCGACGTAGCTGTGGCCGAGGAAGCCGTCGTGCTGCTTATTGCTCAGGCCGTGGAAGATGCTGGTCTCGACCTCGCCGCCGACCTTGCACACGGGCCCGATCGTTGTCCCCGCGCGAATCACCGCCCCAGGCCGGATGATCGATTTCGGGCCGATGTAGCAGGGTCCCTGTACAACGGCGTTCGGTTCGATGAGGGCCCCCGCGGCGATGTGGATTGGTCCGTCTTCGGCATCGAGCACCGCGCCTGGCTTGATGGCGGCTCCGTGGGCGATGTGGATATGTTCGGGCTGGACGAGATGGGCGCCCTGGTAGACCCGTCCCTCGTGCGTGCCGCCTGCCCGGCACTGTCGCCGCAACTCCGCGTCGTTGGCCAGCGCGGGCTGCCAGGGATAGTCGATCAGGCGGACGGATTCGGGCGTTTCCTCGCTGCGAAGGTTTCTCAACCATTCATCGACGTGGGCGGGATTTTGGAAGAGGTCGAAGGAAATGGATTCCAGGTCCGCGGCGGAGACCCCGGCGGCAACGAGCTGCCCGTCGAGCCGCCAGGCGACGCCGCGCTTCGGCGGCTGAACGTCGTTGGTGATCAGCGTGCGGGCGTTGAGCAGACACCAGTCCGCGTTCGGGTCGGGCGGGTCGAAATCGATCCGCTCGGCGACCACCTCGCGAATGCTCTCGCGAATGAACAAGCGTGCGATCCGCGGCCCGAAATGCGTGCGTACCTTGTCGATCAGGCGGTCGCGCCCGCAGCACAACTCGAAGCACGCCCGCAGCCAGGTGAGGGGCAGGAGTTGCTGTGCTCCGCTATCTTCAAAATACGCGATGTTCATGGTGTACATAGCACTCAGCTTTCAGCGGTCAGCATTCAGCTATCAGCCGGAGAGCGGAAAGGATGATTAAACAATCCGGCTGAACGCTGAACGCTGAAAGCTGACCGCTGACCGCTCTTCTCTCGCGAGCATCGTATCCAGAAGGTACACTTGCCGCCATGGCCAGACCGCGCTCTACGAAACCCGTCAAGCTCTTCGCCGGCCTGCTCGGCGGCGATCCGGACCTGCTTCGGCGTACGCGGCAGCTTCTCGGCCGACGGTTCGGCCCGATCGATCTGGAAAGCGAACTCTGGCCGTTCGATCAGACGGACTATTACGAGCCGGAAATGGGCCCGCACTTGCAACGTTGGTTTCTGAGCTTTGAAAACCCGATCCCGCCGGACCGGCTGGCGGAGATCAAGCACGAGACCAACGCCCTCGAGGCGGAGATCGCGGAAGATTGTCTGTTGCCGGACATTCCCCGCCCGGTGAACATCGATCCCGGCTACCTCGATCTGAACAAGCTCGTGCTGGGGACCACCAAGGACAGTAGCCACCGCATCTGCCTCGGTTCCGGCATCTACGCCGAGGTGACGTTGCGCTACCGCCACGGATCCTGGCAGACGCTGCCGTGGACCTACCCGGATTACACGCGGCCGGAATACCACGCCTTCTTCAACCAGGTTCGGGAGCGCTTGCGGGAGCAGCGCAACACCTGGGCGGACCGGCCGGACAACTTGCGTCAGGGTCAGCGATGAGCCGGACCACGTTGATTCTGTTGCTGCTCGCCGCCGCCGGCGGCGTCCTCGTGCTGTCGGCGATCCTCACCGTCATCGCCCGCCGCGTGGCCCTGCGCCTGGACTTCACGGACCATCCCGGGGGGCACAAATCGCACGAGACGCCGACGCCGTACGGCGGCGGTTGGGCGATTATTCTCTCCGGCTGGGTCACGATCGGGGTGGTTCTGCTGCTAGCCCAATTGATGCCCCAAGCGTGGATCATTGACAAGTTCGGCCAGACCGTGCGGGCCTACGTGGGCGGCATCCACGATCGCAGCGGCCAGATGTTGATTATCCTCCTGGGCGGCGTAGTTCTGCACGTGCTTGGGTTCCTGGATGACAAGCGTCCGCTGCCGCCGTTGTTGAAGCTGCTGACAATCGTCGTGGTGGCGTTGTTTGTCGCGAGCGTGGGGCAAGTGCGGATTGCTGAATTTGCCGGGGTCGGGATTTCCATTGTACTCACGACCGCCTGGTTCATCGTGATCGTGAACTCGTTCAACTTTCTCGACAACATGGACGGGCTCAGCGCGGGGGTGGGTTGCATCTGCCTGGCGGCGTTTGCGGTCTGTGGGCTGATGGCCGGGCAGGTGTTGGTGCCGGCGCTGGGGTGCGTGTTTCTGGGGGCCGTGGGCGGGTTTCTGATCTTCAATTTTCCACCGGCGCGGATCTTTATGGGCGACGCGGGCAGCCTCGTGGTCGGCTATATCCTCGCCACGGTCTCGGTCCTGACGACGTACTACCAGAGCGGCCAGGGCGCCCCGCCGTACGCCTTGGCGATGCCGCTCGTGATCCTGGCGATCCCGCTGTACGACTTCGTGAGCGTGGTGGCGATTCGTCTGGTCGAAGGCCGGAATCCGCTGAAAGGCGACCAGCGGCACTTTTCGCACCGCCTGGTCGAGCGCGGACTCAGTCGGCGCTTCGCCGTGCTGACGATCTATCTCGCCGCCGCCACGACCGGATTGGCGGCGACCCTGCTGCCCGGCGCCGATCTGCGCCGGACAATCACAGTCGGCGTGATGGTGCTGATGGTGCTCAGCATCATTGCAATTCTGGAAGCCCCGCTCCGCAGGAAAGCATGAGCCCCGCACGTGACAAGCCGTCTGCCGCCGCGCCGGTTGCCGGTGTCACCCTTTTGGACCGGGTGCTGTTCTACATTCTGCTGGCGGTGCTTTGCGCGCGGCCGCTGATCGGCGAGAGCTTTGAGCGGCTCGAAACCGGCTTGCTCGCCGAGTTGGACGAAGCCGGCGGCCCTACGCCGGCAACCACCGCCTGGCTGGACACGTTGCTGCTGGCGGCGTCGGTGTTGGTGCTGGGACGCAAGGGACGCTGGCGGCGCAACCTGCCGGTCGGCATCGGCCTGGCGTTGCTGGCAGCCGCTGTTCTGGTTTCGAGCATCGCCGCCGGTGACAAACATGCGGCACTCTTGGCCGGCTCGAGTCTGCTGATCGGGGTCTTGGCCGGGGTGGCCCTGTGTTCGTTGCTGCGAGCCCGGTGGATGCTCCAACTGCTGATCGCGGGCCTGCTCGCCGGCGGTTGCCCGACGGCGGTCAAGTGCATCCGTCAATATACGGTCGAATTCTCGCAGATGAAGGAGTACTGGGAGCAGACCCGCAAGCCGCGGTTGATTGAACGAGGCTACGATCCTGACGCGCCCTTCATGATCAATTATGAACGCCGCATGTTGGCCCGCGAAGCCCACGGCTATCTGCCCCACGCCAATCTCACCGGCTCAGGCCTGATGATGTGGCTGCTCGTGGCCGGCGGGCTGCTGGCGGCGAGCTTGGTGCGCTCGACCGCCGCGCCGGTTCCAAAGAAGAAGGATAAGCAACTCGGCCAAATTGAGATTCCGGTCAAATATCTCGCGCTGATTGTCGTGGCCCTTTTCTGCGCGCTGTTGGTTATCGCGCTGTGGTTCACCGGAAGCCTGGGTGCGCTGGCGGCCGGGATCACCGGGCTCGCGGCCCTGGAATTCCTTGGGTTCTCCGCCCGTTGGTCGGGGCGTCACGCCCGGGCGCTGTTCGCAGGTATGCTTGCCGGCTATGTGGCCGTCGTCACCGCTGTCGCGGCCTACGGCTTTGCGAGAGGCACGCTGCCGCATCCCTCGCTGGCGTTTCGTTGGTACTACTGGACGACGGCGGGACAGGCCTGGCAGGACGCCCCGCTCACGGGCCTCGGCCGGGAGAATTTCGCGGCCGCCTACATGATGTACAAACCCCCGCAGAGCACCGAGGAGGTCGCCAACCCGCATAACCTGTGGTTGAGCTTGCTGGTCGAGCTCGGTCCGCTCGGGCTGGCCGGGAGCGTGCTGCTTGGCGCCCTGGCTGTGCTGGCCGGTTTACGCAACTTGAACGTCCCGTTTCAGGACATCGCGCCAGGGTCTTCTAGGAGTAGTGTTATCGTCGCCCGGGCTGTTCCCGTGGCCATCGGTGTGCTGCTGGTCCATGTTCTCTTTTCAGGCACGCCCTTCGCCGCCCCGGGCGTTGCGGTCGTGTGGGGGGTGGACGTGGCCTTATTGTGGGTGCTTGGGTTCGGGGCCTCGCTCTGTGTACTCCATTGGCTCGACGGACCATCGCGGCGTGCGAGCTGGCTTATCGCCGGGCTATGTGCCGCTGTGCTGGCCGCGTTTGCGCACAGTCTGTTGAGCTTTGCTCTGCTGACGCCGGCCGGATTGGCGGTCTTCGTGCTCTGTGCGGTCGGCGCGGCCGGCGTTCGGAGCGGCGTAGATGCCCGACGTTCAGAGCCAATAGCGGTGCGCTTCCGAACGCGTGTTATTCTACTCGCGGCCGGCTTCATTCCGAGCGCGGCACACCTGCTGTGGGTCTCCGTACCGACCGGCCAGACGACGGTCGCTTTACGGCACTTGGACGCGGAACTGCAAAGACCTCCTCAACAAGTTGACCACAACGCGGTGCGGGCCGCCGCCTACGAAGTAATCCACACTGGCGAGAACGCCCCATCTTCAGCCCGCGTCGCCGCCCGGGCACTGCTGCAAATCGCCCAGTGGCCGGATTCCCCGGAGGACAGGCGGCTCCGTGACCTTCGGCAAGCAGTTGACTATGCCGAACTCGCCCTCCGCCGCAACTCGCGTGATTCCAACAGCTATTCTCTCTTGGCCACGATCGAGCAAGAACTGGCGCGGACGCACGATCGGCTGGGGCACTCGGACGACGCGCGGCGAGCGCGGCAGGAAGCCGCCGCGAGCTGGGATCGGGCCGTCGAGCTATATCCGACCGACCCGCGCCGCCGCATCTCGGCCGGGCAGGCGTGGTACGAGCTTTGGCAACGCACCGGCGTGCCCGACGCCGCCCGGCGAGCCCGGGAGCATTTCCGGAAGGCCCTCGCGATCGACGACTGCCGGCCGCCGCACGAAGTCGTCCGGCTGCGTTCAAAGGAGCGCAAGCCGGTTGAGGATTGTCTGGGACGGCTCCAGCCCGCGACCGCGCCGGCACCGCGCTGAATAGGGGACCGCTCTGGCATGCGGCAGGATCAGCGCGGCATATACACCATCATCGTCGACCAGCCCTCCGGCGCGCCGGCGTAATGCTCGCCGGAGGCGACGAACACGACGCGAAACAGCTCGTCCGCCGCCGGTGGCCCGACCACCTCTGGAAACCACTCCGGGAACACGATCAGGTACTCCGCCCCGTGTTCCTTCATATATTCCCGCATCGCCCACGGCGAGGAAGTGATCTGTTCCCGCGCGCGTTTGTCGCGCACCAGCGGATGGTAATTGAGCCCGATCAGATCGATAGTATACCGACCGCCGAAATAACGAATCGCGCCGGCGTCGTTCACCAGGACCGTCGCGTCCGGGGGGGGCCTGCTCGGCCACCCAGCGGCCCAGCACAACCTGCATGTGATTCATCTTTTGGCAATCCCAGGCGTACCGCCAACGCTGCTCCAGCAAAGCTTGTGGATGGGCCAACAAGGTGAGCACGGCGAGGAAGACAGCCGGCGTCTGCGTGACGAAGACTGATCCGGGCCGGGCCGAGGCCGCGGGGCGCGCGGGGCCCCAGAGAAAACGCCAGCCGACGCCGATGGGAATATATAGGAACGGAATCGCCGGCGCCGCGTACCGGAGCCAGTAATAGTACCGGCCCGTGTCCGGGGGCATGTTGCGCGTCAGGGCCACCGCGATGAAAAAACACCACGGAAACAGCAGGACCAGTCGGCGAGCCGGTCCGGACGACCGCAGTAGTCGAATCGCGCCCAGGACATACAGGATCAAGCCCGCCGCGGCGAAGTTCGCCGGCAGGGCCCACACGATCTCCACGAAAACCGTGCCGAGCCCCTCCGGCTGACCGTGATCGAGCTTGGCGTAAAAGGTGTTCGGCAGCGGCAGGCCGGTCGCGGCCAGACAGTAGCCGCTCCAGGCCGCCCCGGCGACCACCACGGGCAACGCAAGTTTCAGCAGGGCCGCGCGTTTTTTGCCGAAGAGTTCCCTTCGCCAACTCACCAATGCCCACCCGAGCAACAACACGTATAGCAGCACCATTTCGGGCCGCGTCAGGAAGGCCGCCGCGAGCAGAACGCCCACCGCCAAGTATTTCTCGCGGTGCCAGGCGTACATCGCCCACAGACCCAGTGCCGCCGCGAGGCAGACCTCCATGCCGGCGACCTGCGAGAACGCCAGGGCCGGCGTGAGGGCGGTCAACACCCCCGCCAGTAAGCCCCCCAGACCGCCGCCCGTAAGAGTTCGCGTGAGTTCATAGACCCCCAGGGTCATCGCGATCGCGGACGCCACCCCGAGGATTTTGAGCGCCAGGACCACATCGAGGGCCGGCCAGCGCGCCAGACCGTGGGCGGCTGCACAGACCAAAACCCATGTCGGGCTGGTGAAGCCCGCCTCGAGCTCTCCCTCGTTGTAGCACGGCAGCCCGCACGTGGCGACGGCGCGGCCGTACACGAGATGAATCCAGGCATCGTCGAGCGGCAGCCCGGTCAGCGCGGCCGGCGTCTCGGGACTTCGCTCGGACAAGAAGAACGCGGCCAGCCCCACGTGAATCGCCGCCAGAACCAACCACGCCGTCCAGCGCGCCGAGTTCGCCGCCCGATTCCTTCGCATTCCGGGAGGTTAGCCCGCCTGATACCCAGCGTCAAAG
>JAGMDK010000062.1 GCA_023128695.1 Phycisphaerae bacterium | reverse complement strand
CATGGGCGTATTCCGATCAACGTTCACAAATCTGGTAGCCATGCCGGGAACTTACCACGGACCGCCGAAAAAAGCGCGCCAAAAAGTCCGACAGACTGCTAGCGCGCGATTTCGGTCTCCATCGCCTGCCCGATCGTCTCCAACAAGGGCCGGATCTCGGGCTGGAACAATTCGAGCAGGCACTCGACCAGACTTCGGTATTCAGCGGGGTCCGTGCCGCGCCAGGACACTAGCGCAAGTTATCCTGGGCACCGACGAAAGGCCAATGATGCGGGTCGGGATGGGCGGAGTAGCCCGGGTTCCACATCTGATCGTTCGGGTTTTCCGACCAGATGCGCGCCCCTGGCGTGGGCCAGAGGTCGAACCGCCAGCCGGGGCCGCGCGAAATGTAATGACAGTTCTCGCCCACGCCCATCTTCGCGCACGTTCCGGGGCTGACGGTTTCGTGCCCCGCGGCGCGGGTCGAGCGGGCCGAGCCGTCGCAGAACACCAGGTTATCCGTCATCCAACGCTTGTGCCAGCCCCTGGCGATCACGGCCGGCGGGTTGGGCACGCCACTGTCCATTCCGATCATGTTGAAGAAGGTGGGTTCGCCGAAGGCCGCGACCTGTGAGGGGTTCGGGATACTCGACAAGCTGTGCCCCCAGGGCCCAATTGCAAAAGCACCGCTGTAGCGCTCGCCCGGGTAGGGGAAAATCCCGTACAGGCTGGCGCGATAGCTGCTGCCGAGAGTGTCGTAGCACAGCCGCTCGGCGTTTTCGATGGGGGAGTCGTCGATGTCCACGTGCCGGGGATAGCCACGGTCGGAGGGGCAGCGGAACAACTCCATATCCCGCGCCTCGGCTTCCATGACGTCGTGGTAGATGTGGATATTGAGAGGGCGTGTCCGCGCTGCCCAGGGGCTGTCGTCGCCGAGGTCCCGGGGGCCTTGATCCGTGAGAAACGGCTTCTGGGCCGAACGCCCGCCACAGGCGAACCACATGGCGGTCCGTCGCAGCCAGTAGTCCTGCGCCGAGATCGGCGTGACCATCATGGCATGGATCGGGATGATGAGGTCCTTGGGCTCCTCGGAGGCGTACGAAAAGGCGGCTTGCCCAATGCTGCGGAGATTGGCGAGGCAGTACGCCCGGCGGGCTTGCTCCTTGGCCTGCCCCAGGCTCGGCAACAGGATCGCCATCAGCAGCGAGATGATCGCCACCACCACCAGCAATTCGATCAGCGTAAAGGCGGTCGTGCGGCGGACCTGGAAGCCGATATTACTGAAAAAATGATTCATGGCCTCTGCCCATCTTCACCGGCTTCCACGGCGGTCCCGGTAGCAGGCCGGCTGGTGGACCACCCGCCCGGCGGCATCGCCAAGCTGCCCCGCCGAAACCAGGCGGCTTTGAACCGGTTACACTCGGGGCAGCGGAGCCGCCCGGCCCGCTGTTCCAGAGTGTGTACCGGATGCTCGCTGGTACGTTGGCGGTAGCCGCACTGTTCACACACGATCAGGTAGCGCCAAGCTTGCTCCGAGTCCGCCGTGCCGTGGGCCTGGCCTGCCGAGCGCCAAGACCAAGTCAGCCCCACTGCCAGCAGTATAACGACCAGCACCGCCCCGGCGGCCGCGAGCGGCCACAGACGCCCGCGCGTGCGGAGCAGGATGACCAGTTGTCCAGTGTGTTCACCTGCGGCCCGCAGCCTCTCGGCGGCGATTTCGAGGCCGACGCGTATACCGGTACGTATTGGCTTGCCTCGTTTCACGATCATTTCAATTGTACCGTCGGCGGCAACTCGTGTGTACCGCGGCCTGGCCCGGTTAAACGGAGGGACCGCCGTCGCCGGTTGACAGTCCCGGTTCTTCCCCCACAATCTAGCCTTTTTCCGCCAGCACTTGGTTTGTCGGCTTGGTGAATCGAAAACGCTAGCCGAGCCCATTCCAAAACGGTGAGCAGTAGGCTATGTTATGAAATTCCTTGAAAAGTTCTGGCTCGGCTGTGCTCATTGCCACGGGGGGCACGGCTGCCCGGTGGCAGAAAACGTCGATCCGGAAACCGGCGAATATCGCCCCACCGTGCACGGCGCCCCCCTCGTCGGCATCGTGTTGATGGTCTTCATCGTGCCGCCATTGACTGCCATCGGCGGCGCGTACCTCGCGGGAAAATGGGCTGACCCCTCGGAAGCCGCGCTGGGTTACTGGCAGACGGGCGGAGCCGTCGTCGGCTTCTTCGTCGGTGTCGGTCTGGCAAAATTGGTGTTCTGGACCCGCCGTCGATTCTCATCGACGGACGGAGGTAGTGTTTGAATGATTACCGCATTGCGTGAACGCATGTCGGGACTGAAGTCGTTTCAGCGTGGCATCCATCCGCCACACCGCAAGAAATACTCCGAAAGCGTTCCGATCGAGCTTTTCACACCTGAGAGCAACCTGTTGATCCCGATGTCACAGCACATCGGCCCGCCCTGCAAGCCAACCATAAAGCCCCGTGAGGAAGTAACTTACGGCCAGAAGATCGCCGAGATCGATCACCCTATCTCGGCCCCGATCCATGCCACGCTCGCCGGCAAGACAGCGATGATAGCGGTTACCCTACTGCCCGGCCCCGGCGGACGCCGCTGCGACGCCGTCCCGATCAAGCTTGCGTCCGACGGCGAGGCTCTACCCCCCGATTTCCTCGCACAGTTTCTTGACCGCAACTGGGATAGCGTTGAGCCGACCAGCTACGACCCTGAAGAAATCATCCAGAAGATACGCGCCGGCGGACTCGTGGGCATGGGCGGGGCGACCTTCCCGACCTATTTCAAGCTGAAACGCAACCCGGACCAGCCGGTCGATACGATCGTCCTCAACGGCGCCGAGTGTGAGCCGTATCTTACTGCTGATCATAGACTTATGCTCGAATGCCCCGAGGGGATCGTGTGCGGCCTGATGCTCGCCAAACACGCCGCCGGTGCTCAACGGGCCATCATCGCGATCGAAGAGAACAAGCCCGACGCGATCGAGGCGATGAAGAAAGCCGCCCAGGGCCGACCGGATGTCGAGGTCATGGTTTGCGCCGCCAAGTACCCCATGGGCGGCGAGCGGCAGCTTATTCCGGCTGTGCTCAAGCGCGTGGTCCCGAGTGCCCCGAAAGGCCTCCCGCTCAACGTCGGCGTGGTGGTCGTCAACGTCTCCACGGCCCACGGCATCGCCCGGGCGGTCGTCAAGGACCTGCCTTTCACACACCGGGTGGTGACGGTGACGGGGCTGGGCGTCAAAAAGCCCGGCAACTTCCTCACCCCGATCGGGACCTCGTTCAAAGAGCTGATCGAGACCTGTGCCGGGGGCGTCACCGATCAGGCCCTCAAGGTCCTCGCCGGCGGCCCCATGATGGGCCCCACCGTGCCCAGCCTCGACGTGCCGGTTACCAAGGGTGTCGGCGGGATCACGGTCATGATCGACGCGGAGACCATGCACCGGGAAGAGCAGCCGTGCATCCGCTGCGGGCGCTGCATCGACAACTGTCCGCTGTATTTGTCGCCGACCAAGATCGCTCATGCGGTCAAGCATGGTGATTACGACTTGGCGAACCAGTACGACATGCAGGCCTGTTGCGAGTGTGGCTGCTGTGCGTTCGTTTGTCCGGCACAGATTCCGCTCGCGCACTACATCCGCGCCGGCAAGAACGAGTGGAACCATATTCAGGTACAAAGGAAGGCCGCGAACAAGTAGCGTTAGGCCTCCGTGCCTGACGACCACCGGCTGGAAGCCGGTGCCATACAGAAAAGTAGCGGCCGGGCCCCGTACCGGCCGCAGCTCAAAGAGAGTAGGCAGGAGAAACAACCTCCATGAGCGACGCACCCGACGCTGCGAAACCAATCCCGCTGCCTGTCAAAGACGCCGGCCCGCGCGGCTTCCTGGTGAGTTCCGCGCCGCACCTGGCCTCCGGAGCGACTACTCAGCGAATCATGTTCGACGTGGTGATCGCAATGCTGCCCTTGCTGATGGTCGCGATCTACATGTACCGCTTCTCGGCCATCGTCCTGACCGTTATCACCGTGGCCGGCTGCCTAGCCGCCGAAGCGCTAGCCAACAAGCTGCGCGGCCGGAGCCTGGCTTCGCTGAGTGACGGCTCCGCGATCGTGACCGGCATGATCCTCGCGTTCTCACTCCCGCCCGCGATGGCCGGCGGCTCCAAGTTCTATATGGCGTTCATCGGCGGAGTAGTGGCGATCGCGCTGGGCAAGGCCGTCTTCGGCGGGCTCGGCAACAACCTGTTCAACCCCGCCATGGTCGGCCGAGCGTTTCTGATGATTTGCTTCCCGGCCGTCATGGCCATGTGGACGCCGACCGCCAAGATGCTGCCCGAGGAGACGGAAGAACTGGCACTGAGCAAGGGTGTCGAGGTCAGCGCCCTGACGCAAGCTGACGTGGATGCGATCACGACCGCCACGCCGCTGTATCAGGCCGCGAAGGTCTCTGAATACGTCGCGAAAGCCAACGCTGAGCCTGAAAAGGCCGAGAAATATCAGCAAAAAGCCAATGAAATCCGCGACAAGATGCCTGGGCTCTGGCGTTTGACAATCGGCAACGTGGGCGGCTGCGTCGGCGAGACCAGCGCTTTGCTGGCCCTGATCTGCGGCCTGTGGCTCGTGTTCCGCGGTATCGCCGATTGGCGGCAGCCGTTGGCCCTTTTAGTCACGGTAATAGTATTCGCGTTGATTACGAACGCGATTAATTCCGAACGCTTCGCAGGACCACTATACCACTTGACCAGCGGAGCGCTGATGTTCGGGGCGTTCTTCATCGCCACCGATTACGTCGGCGCGCCGGTCAACCCGTGGGGACGCCTGATCTTCGGCGCCGGCGTAGGGCTGCTGGTAATGCTGATACGCGTCTTCGGGACGTACCCGGAAGGCTTCATGTTCGCGATCCTGATTATGAATTCGCTTACGCCGTTGATAGAGCGCTGGACGACCCCGACGCCCTTCGGCGGACACGTGGAAGCCTGACGATTGATGATTGACGATTGACGATTGACGATTGTAGGAAACGCGGCGTACTTGGACTGTACGCGTGGCTGATAGCTGATAAGAAAGCTGATTGCTCATGAAGAAATTCATCGACGAATCATGGTTGGTACTGGCGATGGGAATCGTGTTCGCCTGCCTGCTGGCGGGCGCGCAGACGGCGTTCCAGGACAAGATCAAGTTCAACGAGGGCAAGGCGATGGCCGAGGCGATCGCCGAAGTCGTGCCCGATCTTGATCCGGAAACGAAACCGGAGCTGAGCACGCTCGAAGACCAAGTCAAAGGAAAAACCGTCAAGAACGATGTGTACAAGTGTCTCAAGGCTGACGGTAGCCTGGCTGGCTGGGCGATCAAAGCCGAAGGCGTGGGCTTCATGGACAAAATCACGCTCGTCGTCGGCCTTTCACCGGATGGTAGCACAATCCTTGGTATCAAGGTGGTAGACGATACGGAAACACCTGGCCTGGGTGACAAGATTAGGCATGAGAAAGGTCACCCTTATCCTGGTCAATACACCAAGAAGTCAACTGACCAGGCGTTCGAACTCGTCAAGCAGACTCCTATCACTGATAACCAAATACAGGCTATCACAGGAGCTACCTATTCAAGCCAATTTGTCATGGACATCGTCAACGACGTGCTCGCCCGCCTGGTGCCGAAACTGCCGCGGGAGAGTGACGATTCGGCAATGATTGAGAGCCCCCCGGAACGGGAGTGAATAGATGCCCAAGGAAGTCTCAAGTTCACAATTATTCAAGTCCGGCATCCTGGACAACAACCCGGTGCTGGTCCAGCTTTTGGGCATGTGCCCGACGCTGGCGGTGACCAACTCGGTCGAAAACGCGCTCGTGATGGGCGGGGCCGCCACCTTCGTCGTGGTCATGTCCAACCTGATCACCAGCCTGCTGCGGAACCTGATCAAGCCGCACGTCCGCATCCTGATCTTCACTTTGACGATCGCGACCTTTGTCACCATCGCCGATCTGTTCCTCAAGGCCAACCTGTACGAGGTCAGCAAGGCGATCGGGGCCTTCATCCCGCTGATTATCGTCAACTGCATGATCATCTGCCGGGCCGAGGTCATCGCCATCAAGAACGGCGTCGGCAAATCGCTGGCGGACGCGTTCGGGATCGGGATCGGCTTCACGCTCGCGCTGCTGATCCTGGGCGTGATCCGCGAGATCCTCGGCTCCGGTTCGATCACGCTGCCGGGTAGCTACAAATTACTCGAGCTGCCCGCCGGTTTTGAGCCGCACGCCTGGATCATCATGGTTCTTCCGCCGGGGGCGTTTCTGACGCTCGGGGCGGTGGTCGGAGTAGTGAACTACATCCGCGAGGGCGGCACGAAGGGAGGTGCCTGATGGAAATCAGCTTTGCGACCATGATCGGCATCTTCATCTCGGTCGTCCTGGTCAACAACCTCGTGTTCCAGGGCTTTCTGGGCATCTGCCCGTTCCTGGGCGTGTCCCGCAAGATCGATATGGCCTTCGGCATGGGTTGTGCCGTCACGTTCGTGATAACGATGGCCGGCGCCATCACCTGGTGCATCATGCACCTGATCCTCGAACCGATTGCGGGCCGGATGTTCGACGACCCGAAGGCGCTGAACTTCCTGCAATACGTCGCCTTCATCATGGTCATCGCCTCGATGGTGCAACTCGTCGAGATGTACCTGCGGAAGTGCTTCCCGCCGCTGTATACCGCGCTAGGCGTGTTCCTGCCGCTGATCACGACCAACTGCGCGATCCTGGGCGCCTGCCTGTATATCTACATGAAGCCCGAGACGCAGCCGTTCCTGAACGCGTTGATCTACGCCTTCGGCGGCGGGCTCGGCTTCATGTTGGCGATCAGCATCATGGCCGGCATTCGCGAGCACATACGTTTCAGTAACGTACCCAAGCCCTTCCAAGGCGCGGGCATCACGCTGCTGGTAGCCGGCATATTGGCCCTGGCCTTTACCGGCTTCACGGGCATAGGAAAGTAAGAAGGGTGATAAGGTGAAAAGGTGATAAAGTGATAAGGTTTGGGTTTATCAAGCCGTTTGGATCGGACCAGAGCGTTTTCGACTCCGCGCCCTTATCACCTTTTCACCTTTTCACCTTATCACCCATTACGACTGCGGAGAAGCCATCATGACTATTGTCATGGCCGCTATAATTCTGTTCGGTTTGACCCTCATCTTCGCCACGCTGCTGGGCGTCGCCAAAGAGATACTACGTGTCGATGAAGACCCGCGCATCGAGCAGATCAACGAGGTTCTGCCCTCCGCCAACTGCGGCGGTTGCGGCTTTGCCGGCTGCGCCGACTTCGCCAAGGCCGTCGTCGAGGGAAAAGCACCCTGTGACGGTTGCCCCGTCGGCGGCGCGGAAACCGCCGCTGACGTCGCCGCCATCCTCGGTATCGAGGTCGTCCAGACCGCCCCCTTCCGCCCCATCGTCCACTGCGGCGCCAAAACCCAAGACAAGCTCGGCGTCGTCCCCTACGAGGGTATCGAAACCTGCGTGGGGGCCAACATCGTCGGCGTCACACAGGCCTGCGCCTACGGCTGCCTCGGTTACAGCGATTGCGTGCGAGCCTGTACCTTCGACGCCCTGCACATGGTTGAAGGCAGGCCGGTGGTGGATTACGACAAGTGCACCGGCTGCGGCGCGTGCGTCAAGGCCTGCCCGCGCGACCTGATCGAGCTGATCCCGTTCAAGGAAGAACGCATGCTGGTCGTCGCCTGTGCCAACAAGGAGTCCGCCAAGGCGGTCAAGGCGGTCTGTAAGGTCGGCTGCATCGGCTGCAAATTGTGCCAGCGGTTCGCGCCGGACGTGTTCGAGGTCCCCGGCAACATCGCCGACATCAACTACGAGAAGTACACCGGCGAGGAGACCGAGGAAGTCAAGAAGGTCCTCGATAAATGCCCGGCCGAGATATTGCTCTATTTCGGCCGGCCCAAGCTCAAACACGCCGAGCAGCTTGCCGCTGAGAAAGCCGCTACATCTAGAAACTAGAGACTAGAAACTAGACCTTATCACCTTATCACCTTATCACCTTGTCACGTTCCCACGTTCCCACGGCCGGTACGGAGCCCGGCCGCTACATTTTCTTTGTGGCCCCGGCCGCTACAAGCTTGTGGTCACGATCTTTCCCTGCCGGTCGTACACCTGCCAAGTGCGCTCGCCGAAGCGGCGTTGCCCGCCGGCGATCCGGGCCGCGATCTTCTCGTGCGATAAAGCGAGATACGTCAGCCGGGCGGGATCGCGGCCGAGCAAGTGCTGATAGCACCACGCATCGCACGCCACCGGGTCGACCGCGGCAATGACCGCGGGCCGACCCAACTCCCCGCCCGGTTTGACGTCGCTGAGCCGCCCGCCGGTGGGACCGTTTCTCATCATCACCCGCGTGGCGTCGGCAATCACCAGCGTGGGGCTGATCAGCAGGCCAAGATCACTGACGGCGTTGTGGATGGCCTGGTGTAATTGGTTACGCCGCCCGCCGAGCAGCCCGTACCAGTTCTTCAGGTTCATCGAGGCGCTGCACAGATTGTGGTCCTTGATCGGCGCCATCCCGATCACCTTCGTCGCTTCGTCCAGCGGCTGGAAAAGAATCGGCCAGCACCCCAGCGCCTCGCCCCGCCGCGCGTCCGGTTCGCGCTCCCGGATTGCCAGCACCTCAAAGCGACCTTGGTCCGGCAGCAGGATCCGCGCGCCTTCCGCTTCAGCAACGCGTCTGAGGCCGGATCTCGCAAAGCAGGCCCGCGGCGATTCGATCGGATTGTCGGTGATGACAACTCGGCCCGCGCCGGCCTCTCGGCACAGCCGAATCACCGCGCGGACGACCTCGGGCTGCGTCGTCGCCCCCAAGTGCGGCGGCCGGTCGAAGCCGACGTTGGGCTTCAATAGAACCACGTCCCCCTTGGAGATGAAACGCTTCATCCCGCGGGCGGAATCCAGACCTCCCACCGCCGCCCGCACCAGCTTCTCGATGTCGGCGGGCGCGAGGAAGGATTCTCGCGCCGGCGAATCGCCTAACGCGACGCTGATCCGCGGATTCGAGGCCGGGAAATCCACGTCGGCAAAGTAGTTCTTGAGTCCTTTAAGTCCGTTTGTCCCCCGCATCCCTTCGGCACCGTCACCGAGACCGGCGTCTCCTTTTGGATCATGGAGCAGGTAGCCGCCCGCCGCCGCCGCGCCCGCGGCCAAAACCGCGCCCACGCCGCGGGTCAAGCACTCCCGTCGTGTTAGACGTTCTTCACACATGGTCCGGCGAAGACATTTCCACTCTAGCAGTCCGCCGCAAAAGTCATGTAGCGTCCGGGCTCCGTCCCGGACGTCGTCTTGGAAGAGCGTTTCTCCGTGTTCTACGTCCGGGACAGAGCCCGGCCGCTACATTTCCCGGCCACCCAACCACATCTTATCCGTCAAGGCACGTGTCACGGAGCACTACACGGACACGTCACTACTCTTCCTCGATCCGTTCGGCCAGATGCTCGGCGATCATCAGGGCGGCCTGGGCGTCGGCGTCGGCGAGACTCGGCAGCACCTGGACATAGCTGGAGCCCTTACAAAAGAAGACGGCTCCGCCAACTTGGTATCCGGCGCGTCCCAGCACGACGGACCGTGCCCCGGGTGCTTCCTCGGACTTATATATGCCCAGTGCGTTCGCCGGGGCCCCCAGGTCGTACCAGTAAACGTCCACCGTGCGTTCGGCGTCGCGCTCGAAGTGGTATCTGCCGAACGTCAGCCCCACGACATGAAATTTCATGTACGCCTCGGCCCGCCCATCGATCTTGGCGTACAGATTGTCAGCCGTAAATCGGCCGACCTGTTGGGGTGCCCGCCAGCCCGCCAGCCCAAGGGCCGGAAACGGGTTATCCACCTCGGCGCTCGGGCCGCGGGCCCTTTCAGTATCCGAGCCCCCCTGCCCGGCGGTCGCCCGCGCGTAATCCTGCTCGGCGACGTTGAACAGGTAATCCCGGTTGGTTGTGACCTGAAGCACAAACCCCGCGACGATTCCCACTACCAGCAGAAGGATGAGGACTCCCACCACCTTCTCGGTGCGACTGATCGCCTCCACCGGGCGCATGTATCGCCGGCCCAAAAATGTCGCCATCGGCCACCTCTTCCGACATCTAGTAAGCATTCAGCGGTCAGCAAT
>JAGMDK010000619.1 GCA_023128695.1 Phycisphaerae bacterium | reverse complement strand
TCACGGCCGACACGGCCGTGCCACTCATCGGCGGGGTGCCCCGTCCCGTTTCGTCGGCCCGGCAGGGCCGGCGAACGGGGCGGGGGACTGATTGGAGACGGCACGGGTATTGTTTACTCGAATCAGTCGTCGATCTGAAGGCACAGGACGGTCAAATCGTCGAGCGGATAGCCTATCCGACGAAGCGTGCGTTGCCGTTCCGAGACTTGCTCGAGCGCGACCGAGGGGCCCTCGTTCCTCAGAGTGGCGTACCAGGGGGAGTCGGTGATCAACTCGTGGGCCGCGGCGGCGGATAGTCCAGCCAACCAGTTCGGCCGGGTGACCGATCTCGGCTCGGTCACAAAGCGGGAACCGGTGTGGGGTGGCGAGGCGATTGTGGCGGTTGTCCCGCCGGCCGAAGCCATGTATGCCTCGGCCTCAGCCATTGCGGTGACAGGCTCATCCCCCTTCTCTGCCACGGCGGCGAGGTGCCCGGCGGCCTGGATCAGCTCCTCCGGCACCTCCCGCGCCGTCTGCTCCGGGGCGACGATGCGTTCGAGCCCGTCGGAATAGATCAGCAGGCTGTCGCCGGGCTGCATCTGAAGCGTAATGACTTCAAAACGACTGTTCGGCAGCACGCCGACCACGCCGCCACTCGACAATAGCAATTCCAACTCCCCCTCGCTGGTGCGAAAGACGGGATAGGGGGCGCCGGCCCGGGCCAGAGTCAGTTCGTACGTGCGAATATCCAGGATGGCATAAACCGCGGCGACGAAGGGGCACTCGCTCAGGTCTGCCTCCAGGAGGTCGTCGTTCAGACGCGAGAGCACTTCGTCAGGCGATAAAATCCGGTACGACCCGTTCTCGATCTCCTTGCCGCGCAGGGCCCGCTTGATGTACACGGTCAGCAGGGCGGCCGGGATGCCGTGCCCCGTCGCGTCGGCCAGCGCGATCCCGACATGATCCTCATCCAACCGATGAACGTCGTAGATATCGCCCGAAACGTAATCCACCGGCCGAAAGACAAGGTCAAACGAGACGGCACCGAAGCGCGGCAAAACTTCGGGGAGAAACTCTCGCTGCACCTGGCTGGCGAGCCGGAGTTGGCTGAAATAGCGCTGGGCAATGTTTTCACCCGTGTGGCGATTGGCCAACATCCGGCGGTGGAGCGAGTCGAGCGAGCCGCTAATTTCGAGCATCGTTACCAGGCGGCCCGTGAGGTCATGCTCGTCATTGCCGCTGTAAAATGTGACCGGCAGCGTGGGAGGGTGCTGGAGGGGCTGCACCGTTTCACCATTTGTCTTCAGGATCAGAGTCGCACGCGGCTGCTCGGCGAGCCGATCGAACAGGAGCCGAAGCGGTCCGGCCACTTCGGTGAGGTCCTCCGGCACGACCACCACGATCGCGTCCGCGGCCGGCATGCACCCCTCACGCACCGCTTCGGAAAGCGGCCAGAACCCCGTCGTGGCGGTGGTTCTTTGCAGCGCGGCCTGCAAGCTGGCGGGGATCGCATCGTCGGCGAGTATGACTTGGATATGCGGTCGCGCCATGGGACACCCGCAAGCTGCCTTCCCGTGCAGTGCAAACAAGCACTCGCTACCCACTGCCATCGGTTATTTCCCGCCGCGACTTGTCCTCCGAGCGCGGGGCCTGCCCGTGAGGGGGACGGGAAGGGGCCCCGCATGGGGTTATGCTTCTTCATTGTCGTGGCGCGGCGAAGAACGCACCTTTTCCGCCTTGTTGGTCAGCCAGCCGGCCCACGTGCGCAGCTTGCCGTCTTGGTCGGGCTCGCTTTCGGCCAAAGCTTCGATGTCGGCCGCCAACTCTTGCAATCCGTCCGCAAAGCCGACGTCTTCGAGATCAGTCTGTCGCTCAACGTCAGTCACCCAGGCATCGAGATCCGCGCGGGCCTTGCGACGTTTGCGGACCTCGAGCCGGTCTTTGCGATGAAGTTGGGCGACTTCGTGCTGCACGGCGCGTGTGCGCTCGCTCAAATACTCGAGTGAGGGCTGCATTAAACCGGCGGCGATGACGCCAAGCGGTCCAAACAGCAATCCGAGCAATAGGCCGGCCACCCACCGCCCGCGGTCGTAGCCCAAGTAGGTGGCAACCAGTAGTGACAGGAGCCAGACCAGCCCAACATATGCCGCCACGATCTGTTCTCCCCAATAACAACAGGGTTGAAATGATCAACTTACGGCCTTAATTGTACACCACCTCAACCGTCCTGAGAAGTGCTGGAGCCAACTCCCGGCGGCTTCGGGTGGGCGTCAGGAAAGTGGGTAAACAGGTGGGGCGGCCCTCCGCGGCCGCCATCG
>JAGMDK010000618.1 GCA_023128695.1 Phycisphaerae bacterium | reverse complement strand
TCCGGCTTGCCCCAGGCTTCGTAGAGCCCAACGAGCCGGCGCACCGCCTTCAACGTTAGCTCGCTGCTCTCGCCGTAGCCGGCCTCGTGAATCTGGCAAGCAGCGACCAGAAGCTTTTCCGCTTCGTCGAATTCCTCCTTCGCTATCAATGAATCGGCGACTTGTTGCATCGTGTCAGCCAGCGTCTTCGACCTCGCTTTCATGGTTTTCAATGTGTCACTCAGCGTGTCCGAGCGCATCTCCATGGATTGCTTGGTCGGATTGCCAGAGCGGCTGATATGCTCTTGGCTGCGGGCCATCCACCACTGCGTCACGCCAAACGCCACGAGGATCACAAGAATCACCGTCAAGAAAATAAACCTGTCCCGGTGGCGGACGATCCACTTGCGCAACAGGTACGCGGCACTCGCCGGGCGGGCGAGGATCGGCTGGTTGGTCAGATAGCGGTTGATGTCGTCCGCGAGGGCGGCGGCACTGTCGTACCGCCGGCCGGGCTCCTTGGCGAGGGCCTTGAGAACGATCGTCTCCAAGTCGCCGCGCAGCGCCCGGCTGATCGTGCTCGGCTTGCGGGGTGCTTCTTCGCAGATGATACGCAGGGCCTCGGCCGGCGACACCTTGCTGACTTCGTAGGGCAGCTTCTCGGTCATCAGTTCATAGAGCATGACCCCCAGCGAATATACATCGCTCCGGACATCGATCTCGGTCGAGATATCTTCCGGCCGAACGCGGGCTTGTTCCGGACTCATGTAGGGCAACGTGCCCATAATTTTGCCGATTTCCATCGACGCGGTGCTGACGGCCCCGTCTACGCTTGCGATCCGAGCCAAACCGAAGTCCAGGATCTTCGGGTTGCCCTCGCCATCGACGAGCACGTTCGAGGGCTTCAGGTCTCGGTGGATGACCCCCCGCTGGTGGGCGTAGTGCACCGCCTCGCAAAGCTGGCCGAAAAGCCGCAGTTCGTCAGGCCGCGACATGTGTTTCAGCCGAACGTGCTCGGTCAGGGGGGCCCCCCGCACCAACTCCATGGTGAAAAAATGGCGACCGTTATCGGTCTGACCGGCCTCGTAGATCGCCGCGATGGCCGGGTGCCGCAGGCGTGCCAGGGTCTGAATCTCCCGCTTGAAGAGCACCTCCCGGTTCTTGTCGCCCAGGGAACCATCCCCGATCATCTTCAAGGCCACCGCCCGGCGGGGCTGTTCCTGCTCCGCTTCGTAAACCACACCCATCCCGCCCCGCCCAATCTCACGCGTGAGCGTATAGCCGGAGACGGAATCCTCCGGCGGGAAGGCCTGGGGGCACAGACCGGTCAATACTGCCGAGTCGTGCTGCGCGCGCGCGATCAGCTCCCGCTCCCGCTTTACCGCTACGTCATCGCCTGAGTCGTCGGTTGTCATGGGCCACCTAGCCGGTGGGGCGGGCGTCCCTGCCCGCCAGTCGCGGGCACGGAGGCCCGCACCACCTTGAATCATGATGCGGCCTTGAATCATGATGCGGCAATTATGAATCAGACCATTAGTGCTCTGCCTCGGACACATTATACCGGCCCAGTCTTTCATGCCTTGCCGCTCAGATACCTTGACGCCGTACCCATGAGCACACCCACTTGGCGGTGAGCCCGGGCGCGGAGCATAAAGATCGCCCCGGGGCTGCGCTGCAAAGCGGCCGCCACCTCCTCGACCGACCGCCCCTGGAGATCATACATCTCGACGACGGTGCGATATGCCGACGGGAGTTGTGCGACGGCCTTCTGAAGGCAGTCCCCGGCCTCTTTTCGGGCCGCCTGTCGGCTGGGGGTGGTATTCGTACACCCAAGCTGCTCCACCAGCGCCGTGAGCGAGGCCTCGGTCGTGCGGGGAGTAAGAGCCCGCCGATGTTTCCCGCGTTTTTCGGCCTCCAGCATTCTCAGGGCATCGAGCAGATTGCGCTTCGCGAGCGTCATCAGCCAAGCCGTGAAGGAGCCCTCCCCCCGCGGCTCGAAACGGCTCACGTCGAGAAAGGCATCGATGTATGTCTCCTGCATCACGTCATCGGACGAAAGAACCGCTTGCCAGCGTTGTGGTATCTGGCCCTCCAGGCGGCGGCGGACGAGCGGGCCATATCGTTCCAGAAGCTGTGCCAAGGCCTCACGGTCGCCCCCGATGGCCCGATCCAGTAACCCGTCTTCTGACGCTGACACGGTGCTCCGCTCTCCAGTGCTGATAGGCCAAGCCACCTGTTCAAGCTTAGCTGTTCATTGCGTCAGGACAAGGCCTATTTTGACGCCGCTCGTTCGTGAGGGGTTTGGGGGGCTCATCGCCGCGAAATCACGGAAACCCTCACGCGGGTGAAAAAACTTTCCCAGTGGCGAGAGTGCGAGCCCCGGTCTCCGCTCCTAATATAGGGCGTGACTAGTGTAGCGATTCATAATTGTCGCGTTATAATTCGAGGTGGCGCGGGCCTCTGTGCCCGCCACGGACGGGCAGGGACGCCCGCCCCACCGGCTTGAGTAAGATGCAAACTGGGTAAATCACTACACTAGCCGGTCTGCCAGTCTTGGCACAATCTCGCCCCGGAGACAGGTTTTAGAGGACATTTCCAGCGTAGCAGGAGTCAAAAAATGAAGAGCCCATCTGTCAGAGTCCAAGGCGGTTTTACGCTGATCGAGCTGTTGGTCGTGGTGGCGATTATCGCCCTGCTGATCTCGATTTTGCTGCCATCTCTCAGTTAGGCGAAGGAGCAGGCCAAAATCGCCACGCAAATGCACTCCTGGGTGTGGAACCTCGGGGGCTGGAGCATCATGGTTCGCGACGGCATTCGGGACGCCTTGTTCAAGCACCCCTCGACGTTCACGATCTTCTGGCAGGATCCAATGGACTGGGGCCTCTGCCAGCTGCCGATGATCCAAATGATGGGCAGCCACAAGAAGTTCTCCCGGCACAACGTCGGCTTCCTGGATGGCCACTCTGCAAACATATATGCCGACACCCGCGTCTACTGCGGCCTCGGCTGGCAAGCGCTCAACCTGGAATGGGTTCTCTACGATCCCTACATACCGCGTGGTGAAGAATACTATTAACTGATTCTCTGCTTGACTCC
>JAGMDK010000617.1 GCA_023128695.1 Phycisphaerae bacterium | reverse complement strand
GGCACGGCTGTGTCAGCCGTGTACAAGTCGCAGGTATTCACGGCCGACACGGCCGTGCCACCCATCGAATGTGTGCCACTGCTCTTGAGCAGTGCTTAGCTTCACCGAGTACACCGAGATCGTTAAGAAACACTGCTCAAGAGCAGTGGCACACCAACCCATCAATTGAGTTGTGGCAGAGCACTAGCAGCAATTAACCACTATCATGTTGATCGACACCCATTGTCATCTGACGAGTAAGGAACTGGCGGAGCGGCTTGATCTCGTCGTGGCGAATGCCCACGACGCGGGTGTCACACGCATGATTCAAGTGGCGATCAATCCGGCGGATGCGCGGGCGGCGCTGGAGATCATGGCCGGGCGCGGCGAGCTGTTCCTGGTCGCCGGCATTCATCCGCACGAGGCCGGAAAGTGCGACCGGGACGACTTCGCCGCCCTGGCGGCACTGCTGCGCGGCGACGGGCCGGCGGCGGGTTTACACGACCGGATCGTGGGCCTCGGTGAGACGGGCCTGGACTTCTTTTATGATTTCGCCCCGCGGAAGCGGCAGGAGAAGGTCTTCGAAACACAGCTTGAGCTGGCCGCCGAGCTTGATCTCCCGGTGGTGATTCACGCCCGAGCGGCTGAGGCCCGCGTGTGCGAGATACTCGCCGATTACCCGCAATTGGCGGGCCGGGCCGTGTTTCATTGCTTTTCGGCGGATACGACGATCGCCCGGCGAGCGCTCGACCTGGGTTGCTTCTTGTCGTTCACCGGGGTGGTCACGTTTAAAAAATCGGATACGATCCGGCAGTCCGCACAATATGTGCCCTCGGACCGTATTATGCTTGAGACCGACGCGCCGTACCTTTCGCCGGAGCCGGTGCGGAAGATTAGGCCGAACGAGCCCGCCTTGCTGGTGCACACGGCGCGGTTTGTGGCCGAACTACGGGCAGCGGAGTATGCTGTGTTCGCGGCCGCCACGACGGCCAACGCCGAGCGATTTTTTCGACTAACCGAGGGATGATTATGAGTTTATGTCTGGTTACCGGGGGCGGCGGGTTTATCGGAAGCCATATCATTCGGCGGTTATTGGCCAAGGGCAGATCGGTCCGTGTGCTCGATGATTTCAGCACGGGCAAGCGGGAAAATCTGACGGAAGTCGAGGATCAGATCGAGCTGGTCGAGGGGGACATCTGCGACGTGCCCACGGTCGAGCGAAGTATGAAAGATGTTGAGGTCGTTTTTCATCTAGCCGCCCGGGCCAGTGTACCCCGTAGCGTAGAGCAGCCTCGGCCGGCCCACGAGATCAACATCACCGGGACGCTCAACCTGTTGATCGCCGCGCGCGACGCCGGTGCTCGGCGGTTCATCTATTCGGCCAGCAGCAGTGCGTACGGCGACACCCCCACGCTGCCCAAAAGGGTGGATATGCAACCACAGCCGCTGAGCCCCTACGCGGTCAGCAAGCTGGCGGCCGAGCACTATTGCTCCGTCTGGTCGCACGTATACGGTTTGCAGACGGTTTCCCTCCGCTATTTCAACGTCTTCGGCCCCCGGCAGGACCCGACCAGCACCTACGCGGCGGTCATCCCGGCCTTTGTCAGCCGCATGCTCAAGGGCCAAAGGCCGATCATCTTCGGCGACGGCGAGCAGTCGCGCGACTTCTGCTTCATCGAGAACGTGCTGGACGCCAACATGCGCGGGGCGGAAGTCGAAGAGGTGCACGGCGAAGTGGTAAACGTCGCCTGTGGCGAGCGGACGACGCTGAACCAGATCGTCGCGGACATCAACAAGCTATTGGGGACGAACATCGAGCCGGAATACCAGGCTCCGCGCCCGGGCGACGTGCGGCACAGCCTGGCGGACATCTCGGAGACGAAGAAGGTGCTCGGTTACGAGCCGCTGGTTATGTTTCCCGAGGGGCTGCAACGTTCGATCGAGTGGTACAAGGCGAATCTGGGGTGAGCGCGGCGACGTCGGCGGCAACGTAATGCCGGGAGCCCATCGCGGTGTAGCGGCAGAGGATTTCGTGCTCGCGAGTGCCGAAGTGGTTGCTGAGTTCGGTTTCGGTCAAGCCGTCGCCGAGCAGGACGACTTCGTCGCCAGGCTTGTCGCGGGGGTCCACGGTGACGAATGAAGTGTTCATCCCGACTTCGAGCAGGTTTTGGCGCCGCCCGTTGATGAGGACCGGGCCCGGCTGAAGGAAGTTGCAGTACCCGGCCAGGATGATCCCGACCCGCGGACACGTAAAGCCGGTGTACCCGACCGGGCCCTTCGTGCCGCGGACGGATTGCAGCCGCGTGCTGACGCGCACCGCGCCCTG
>JAGMDK010000616.1 GCA_023128695.1 Phycisphaerae bacterium | reverse complement strand
AGCGACGGACTTTTTCTGACATTGCACTTGTTTGCCTGCGTGGAGACGAGATGTACCGAGTCATTCAGCGCCGCATGATCGTCCCGAACCTGCACGAGTTCACGGTCGAAGCCCCGGAAGTGGCCCAAGCAGTGCAGCCGGGAAATTTCATCATCCTGCGGCCGGACGAATACGGCGAGCGGATGCCGCTGTCGGTGGCTGATTGGGACCGCATGGCCGGGACGGTGACCTCCATCTTCATGCAGGTCGGAGGCTCGACGGCGAAACTCGCGCGGCTCCAGCCGGGCGACAGCATCCCCACCTGTGCCGGCCCGCTCGGGAAGGAAACCGAGATCGACAACTTCGGGACCGTGCTGTGCGTCGGCGGCTGCTACGGGATCGGCAGCATCTACCCGGTCGCCCGGGCCTTGAAGGCGGCGGGCAACCAGGTGTACACGCTCGTGGAGGCGCGCAGTTCATACCTGCTCTATTGGCTGGACAAGCTTGCGGAGGTTTCCGAGCGGCTCATCAGGATCACCCGGGACGGGACGGCCGGCTACAAGGGCCACATCACCCGCCTGGGCGAGATTCTGACGCTGGAGAAGATCAAGCCCGACCTGATCATCATCATGATCGACGGCACGGGGATGTGCGGCGTTTGCCGCCTGAGTGTGGGCGGGAAGATGAAGTTCGCGTGCGTGGACGGACCCGATTTCGATGGGCACGAGGTCGATTGGGAGGAGTTCCTCAAGCGGCGGCAGACCTACAACCCCGAAGAGGTCCATCCGCTCCGCAAGAGCGGTTGCGTTTCCCATTTCTAATGGAGGTGGTGCGCGGTGGCCAAGAAGATTGACCTGAAACGACGGCCGATGCCCAAGCAGCAGCCGTTTGAACGGATCAGGAACTTCGACGAAGTCGCGCTCGGCTATCCCGAAAAGCTCGCCGTTGAAGAGGCTGCCCGGTGTCTAGGCTGCAAGAGGCCGTTTTGTGTGGCAGGTTGTCCGGTCGCCATTGACATCCCCGGTTTTCTCAAGTGCATCACCGAAGGCAATTTCGCCGCGGGCATCAAGATAATTAAAAAGACGAACGCTCTGCCGGCGGTCTGTGGGCGCGTGTGCCCGCAGGAGGATCAGTGCGAGAAGGTGTGTGTATTAGGCAAGAAGGGTGAGCCACTCGCAATTGGTCGGCTCGAGCGCTTCCTGGCCGACTGGGAAGCGGCCCGCGGTAAGACGGAAACGCCCGATCTCGCGCCCCCGACCGGCAAAAAGGTCGCGATCGTCGGCTCCGGGCCGGCGGGCGTCACCGTGGCGAACGATTTGGCCCTCCTCGGACACGAGGTGACGATCTTCGAGGCCCTGCACGAGGCCGGCGGCGTCTTGACCTACGGCATTCCCGAGTTCCGCTTGCCCAAGGCGATCGTCAAACGTGAAGTCGAGTACGTGAAAAGCCTCGGGGTAGGCCTGCATGTCGACTACATCATCGGCAAGACGAAGAAAATCGACGCGATTTTGGAGGAGTTCGACGCCGTGTTCGTCGGCGCCGGCGCGGGCCTGCCGTGGTTTATGGACATCCCCGGCGAGAACCTGAACGGGGTCTATTCCGCGAACGAATACCTCACCCGCTGCAACCTGATGAAGGGCTTCCGCTTCCCCGAATACGACACGCCCATGAAGCGCCCCTCGCACGTGGCCGTCTTCGGCGGCGGGAACGTGGCGATGGA
>JAGMDK010000615.1 GCA_023128695.1 Phycisphaerae bacterium | reverse complement strand
ATTCACGGCCGACACGGCCGTGCCACCCGTCCGCTAGTGCTCCGCTATCGATGGAGTTATGGATTGAGGTACACATCAGGGTCTCGGGTGGCACACGGTAAACGTTATGCTATTCCCCTTGGGATACCGCGATGAAGCTCAGTGAGATCAGGGATATTCTTCAGTGCGAGGTATTGGCCGGCGAGGATGACTTGTCGACCGAGGTGGAGACCGTCGTCGCCTCCGACGGGATGAGCGAAATACTGGCTTTCGCACATCCCGGCGCGTTGATGATCACCGGGCTGACGAATATCCAATCCGTGCGAACCGGCGACATCGCCAACGTGCGCGCGATCGTCTACATCCGCGGAAAGCGCCCCGCCGAGAAGGTGATCGACCTGGCCCGCGAGAGCGAGATTCCCGTCCTGGCGACCGGCCTGGGGATGTTCGACATCTGCGGAATCCTGCGGGAGCAGGGCTTGAAGGGGGACATGTAGCCATGGCCCAGGAACTGCTCAGAGAAACGTACCGGATTCACGGACGCGATTTCGACAAGGCCGGCGAGACGGCGACCGAAATAAAGCAGATTCTCAAGCAGCTCGACCTGGACCCGAGCCTGATCCACCGGACCGTGATCATTGCGTTCGAGGCCGAGATGAACGTGGTGATGTACGCCTCCGAAGGAACGGTCACTTTTGTCCTGACCGATGAGGAGATCAAGCTGGAGATCGCCGACCAGGGGCCGGGGATCGAAGATACCGAAATGGCCCTCACCGAAGGCTTCTCGACCGCGACCGATGAGATGCGCGAGATGGGGTTCGGCTTCGGAATGGGGCTGCCCAATATCCGGAAGAATGCGGACGTTTTCAACTTGGAATCTGAAGTGGGCACGGGAACGACGGTCTCCGCGCTGATACGGATTGATTCCAGTGTCTGAACACACGCACGGTTTCTATATTGATGAAGACAAGTGCAACGGCCGGCTGGCCTGTATGCGGGCCTGCCCGACCCAGGCGATCCGCGTCAAGGACAGCAAGGCGCGACTGTTGCCCGAGTTGTGCATCGACTGCAGATCCTGCCTGGGGGTCTGCCCGAGCAACGCGATCCATGCTACTACCCGGTCCTTCGCGGAAATCGACAAATTCAAGTACAAGGTGGCCGTGCCTTCGCCCGTTCTATACGGGCAGTTCCCAGTAGGACTATCTCCCGCGCATATCGTCGCCGGGCTGCGGGGCCTCGGATTCGACGCGGTCTGGGACTTCACGGTCGAGCTCGCTCTCGTCAACCGTGCGATCCTGGACTATGTGGAAAGCTGGGAGGGGCCGTTTCCGCTGTTGTCGGTCACGTGCCCGGTGATCGTGAGGCTCGTGCAGGTGATGTACCCGTCCATGGTCGACCAGCTCATCCACATCCAGCCCCCGCGTGAGCTGGCCGGCCGGGAGCTGAAACGGAAATACTCCGCGGAGCTCGGCCTCGACCGCGACGAGATCGCCGCGATCTATATCACGCCCTGTCAGGCCAAGACCATCTCCATTCTCGAGCCGGCCGAAGGCGTGAAGAGCAATCTGGACGGCGCGCTCGGGATTTCGGACGTATATAACGACATCCTGGCCTCAGCGCGCCCGCTGGAAAAGGGGGCGCCGAAGCCTTCCTGGAAACACCTCGTCCGCACCACGGACATGATGCGCTGGTCGACGAGCGAGGCCCAGGGCCGCGGCCTTTACCGTCATCGTTACATGTCCGTGACCGGCTTGTCGAACGTGATCCAGGTCTTCGACGACATCGAGAAAGGGAAATTGCGCAACATCGAGTTCCTCGAATGCCATGCCTGCTGGGGCGGGTGCGTAAGCGGCAATCTGACGGTCGACAACATCTACGTCTCGCTCAGCAAAATCCATCGCCTCATCTCCGAACTGCCCTCTAAAGAGGGATCGCCGCCGCCCTGAAAACCTACCTCCAAACCGGCCACCTCCCGCCACTACCGCCTGCGACCGCTGCAAACGGCTGAACTGTTAGATGCGCCGGTTAAAACCGGCAAGGGGAAGCGAATGAAAGAGTCGCACGGAAAAGGCCCAGCCAGCCATTCCGGCCCCGAGTCATGTGGCGTCGATCGTGAGGTTGCCGCTGAAGCGTTGACAGGGGAAAACGCAGAATGGCCAGCGTGAAGGCGTTCCGCACGCAGTCGATAGGTCACTGGCTCTTTGCGTTGCGACGCCGGAGCCACAAGCATCGATTTC
>JAGMDK010000614.1 GCA_023128695.1 Phycisphaerae bacterium | reverse complement strand
TTCTGTATTCTATATTCTGTATTCCACGAAACGCTCGCCATCGGCGAGCCCGCCACCAGGTGCCAGCCGTCCGCCAGCACGAACAGCAGCAGCTTGAACGGCAGCGAGATCAACACCGGCGTCAGCAGCACCAGGATTTGCAGGGAATTGCTGAGCGACTCCCGGCCGTCGGCTTTCGGGAGCCACTGGCTCATGTCGGGCACGAAGATGGGGTCGTCACCGTGCCCGGACGCCGCGGCCGGCGCTGCCTCCGACTCGGTTTGCGCTACAGTTGGCACGACCCCGAGAGCGAACAGAAACAGCGCCGACAAGACTGCTGCCCGCGCCCATTTCCTGGTACCGCGTTTCATAAGTATCGCGACTAAGAAGCGATCGAAACGTGAAGAGCCGCGGGCTTTAGCCCGCGCGGACTGAAGTCCGCGGCTCGTCGTTCGGCCGGCACGGGGGCCGGCCGCTACATCTAGAAACAAGAAACTAGAAACTGGAAACTAGTGCTCCGTCAACCCTCAATTGACGGGCTGGGGTGCCACTGCTCTTGAGCAGTGTTTCTTAACGATCTCGGTGCACGCGGTGAAGCTAAGCACTGCTCAAGAGCAGTGGCACACATTGCGATCGATACGCAGCCCATCAAATCAACTGTGGCAGAGCCCTAGTCTTACTAACAACTAAAAACTAATGACTAAGAACACCTAATCTTGTATATAGATTGTAGCGAAGGAGCTGTCATGTCCGACGCGCTGAAGATCCGCCGGGCGCTGCTTAGCGTTTATGACAAGACCGGGATCGTCGACTTCGCGCGGGCCCTGCACGAGGAGTTCGGCATCGAGCTGATCTCGACCGGCGGTACCGCCCGGGTGCTCAAGGACGCCGACCTGCCGGTCACGCTGGTGGAAGAGATCACCGGGTTTCCGGAGCTGATGGACGGCCGCGTCAAGACGCTGCATCCGAGGATTCACGCCGCCATTCTGGCCGACCGCGACAATCCCGAGCACCTGCGGCAGCTCGCCGAGCAGGGGATCGAGCCGATTGATATGGTGGTCGTGAACCTGTACCCGCTCGAGAAGACGATCGCCAAGCCGGATTGCACGTTTGAAGAGGCGATCGAAATGATCGACATCGGCGGTCCCTGCCTGCTGCGGGCGGCGGCGAAGAATCATAAGCATGTGCTGGTATGCACGCTGAGCCGGCAGCTTGATGAGGTGCTGAAACTGCTCCGGTCAGGCGATCAGTCGGCTTGGGACAGGGTGCGTTCGGAGTTCGCAAGACAAGTGTTCTGGAGCACCGGCACCTACGACGGCGAGATCGAAAGCTGGCTGAGCCGTCGCTGCCCCAATGGCGACCTTGGTGATCGTCTACTACGTCTTTTGAACGGCCGGGGTCTGCGCTATGGGGAAAATCCCCATCAAGAGGCGGATTACTTCATGCTCTGCGACGACCCGCGTTGCGACGCCGTCGCAAGCCAGGTTGGGCAGGCCCAGGCCGAGATATCCTTCAACAACTACGTGGACGCGAGCGCGGCATTGGAGCTGTGCGCCGAGTTGACGTCTGTGTGGCACCGGCTTCCAGCCGGTGGACCTATGTGGCACCGGCTTCCAGCCGGTGGTGGCACAGGCAGGATGCCTGTGCCACGGAAGAAGATGTGGCAGCCCATCGGGGAAGAACTGCAAACCCGCGGAAATCTCCCACATATCCAGAAACCCGGCAAGACCTACTTTGTCACATTTCGGCTTAGGCAGGGTGAGTTGCCGCCGACTGCACGGGATATCGCGCTCGATGCCTGTCGATTTTGGCAGGGCAAGAAAATGAATCTGCATATCGCGGCGGTCATGCCGAATCACGTGCACATGCTGCTTACACCCTTTGAAATCGAGTCGGGCGAAGCCGTTCCGCTCGGTGAACTGCTGCACAGTATCAAGAGCTTCAGTTCGAATGAGATCAATAAACTGCTGGGCAGATCCGGTTCCCTCTGGCTCGATGAAAACTGGGACCGGATCATGCGGAGTCAAAAGGAGTTCGTGGAGACCTGGGAGTATATAGAGACAAATGCAGAACGTGCCGGACTCGGAGAGGCGTACCGTTGGATCTGGAAAGGGACTACGGGGTTTGAGGAGACGGGGCTTGTTCGCCGGCAAGATGCCGGGCTCACAGCCTCCGCCCACCGGCTGGAAGCCGGTGCC
>JAGMDK010000613.1 GCA_023128695.1 Phycisphaerae bacterium | reverse complement strand
ACAGAACCCGAAGCGTCAGCGAGGGCCAAGCTGAACAACACCGACGGAATGGCTCCCTCGCTTACGCTTCGGGTTCTGTTCTGATCGGCTTCGGGCTCTGATTGGCTTGGGCTATGATTGATTCCGGCCACATGGCCGATAATAGAAGAATACGCGACGACCGCCATGCATCCACGACGGCGGCGTACCGTATATACTGTTGTTCCGCTGTACGCCGCGGGGTAGCCGCGCGCGGCGGAAATGAGTTAAGCGAATGCCGACCTTTTCATACAAAGCACGAGGCACCAGCGGCGAGCAGGTCACCGGGACCCTGATCGCGGATAGCTCGCTGGCGGCGGCGCGGATACTCGATGAGAAGTCGCTACTGCCGGTAGAACTCGATGAGCTCCAACAGGAACGCTCGCTGCTGACCGGCGGGACGCGCAAAGTCAGCATCAGCAAAGTCGGGCAGATGTACGAGCAACTGGCCGACCTGCTCAGAGCGGGCGTGCCGATCCTGCGGGCCCTGGAAGTGCTCTCGCAACAGTCCGCGTCGGCGGCGCTGGGGCGCGTATTGCGCGAGGTGAAGGATGACGTCGCCGGCGGAGACTCGCTGGCGGACGCCATGCTCAAGCAGACGCACGCCTTTCCCGAGCTGCACGCCTCGATGGTGCGGGCGGGTGAGAAGGGTGGTTTTATAGAGGACGTGCTCGCCCGGCTCTCGGAGTTCGTGGCCCGCCAGGACGCCTTGAAGAATAAATTCATCGGTGCGCTGATTTATCCCTGCGTGCTGATGGTCGGGGCTCTTGCGGCCGTCACGTTCATCATGGCGTGGGTCGTGCCGAAGATTCGCGACGTGCTCGAAGGACAGGAGTTGCCGCTGCCAACCCGGATCGTCTTCGGCATCAGCGACATGATGAGCGATCACGGCCTGCTGCTATTAGGCGGCATCCTGGTGATCGTGATCGCGCTGGTGGCTTTTTTTCAGAGCGAGATCGGACGGGGGATGCGGTCCCGGCTCCAGTTGCGCATGGTCGGGCTGGGCAAGATTTACACCATGGTGGCAATTTGCCGCTTTTGCCGCGTCTTCGGCACGATGCTCAACAACGGCATCCCGCTCTTGCAGGCCCTGAAGATATCCAAGGACTCGACCGGCAACGCCATCCTCTCGGACAGCATCGAAGAAGCGGCCGAGGCGGTCCGCGGCGGGGAGCCGCTGGCGGGGCCGCTGGCGGCGAGCAAGGTTTTTCCACCGGCGATCGTGGACATGATCGCGGTCGCCGAGGAAAGTAATTCGTTGGACAAGGTTTTAGTGGAGATCGCGAATACGCAGGAGGAGCGGACGGCCCGGCAGATCGACTTCACGATGCGGATGCTGGAGCCGTTGCTGCTGATGATGATGGGCGTGATGATCGCGTTCATCGCCGTGGCGCTGCTGGTGCCGATCCTGCGGATGGCGACGACCGGTTTGAATACTTAGGGTAAGCAATCAGCGGTCAGCAATCAGCCGAAAGCCGAGCGCAGGTGGCAAAATGCCACAAATAGTGTGTTATTGAGAAGCGCGCGGAGGCATGAACAGGGCTAGGCACCCGACCACGTAACAGCACGCCTGGCTGACCGCTGAATGCTGAAAACTGAATGCATGTTGCAAACGGCTGAATTGTTACTTCTTAGGTAGCACAGGAATCGATTAGGACTGACTAAAGATCGGAGAGTAGAGCGATGAAGGGCAACAAACGCAGAGTGCGGTCTCGGGTGCGAGCATTTACCCTGTTGGAAGTGCTGATGGTAGTCGTCATCATCGGGCTGCTGGCCGCTTTCGTAGTGCCGAGCTTTTTCGGGGCCGGCGAGGGTGTCAAAATCGATTTGACGCAGGCCACCATCGATTCCGGTTTGGGCGGTTCGCTGAAGATGTATCGCGTCCACATGGGGCACTATCCCACCGAGGATGAAGGTGGACTGATGGCCTTGATCGAGGAGCCCGAAGACGAGGAATTGGCCAAGAAGTGGCATGGTCCGTATCTTGAAAAAGTTACGAACTTGAGAGATGCCTGGGGCAACGAACTGATCTACGAGAGTCCGGGCAAGTACAACGAGGACGGGTACGACCTGTCCAGTGCCGGCCCAGATGAACAGGAAGACACCGACGACGACCTCTGCAATTGGGAGAAGACGTAGGTAGTGTTTGAAGAGCCGCGGGCTTTTAGCCCGCGCGGACTAAAGTCCGCGGCTCGTCGTACGGCCG
>JAGMDK010000612.1 GCA_023128695.1 Phycisphaerae bacterium | reverse complement strand
CGGCCTTCAGACCGAGACTGTGGTTCACGCCCCCCGCGACCGCCACGAAGTCCGTGTTCGGCGCCGGCACGTTGCATTGGCTGCCGTAGTAGCCGTTGCGCCCCCACGCCACAATCGAGCCATCAGCCTTCAGACCGAGACTGTGGTTCCCGCCCCCCGCGACCGCCACGAAGTCCGCGCTCAGGTCTACGCCGAAGACCTGACCGCCCCAGCCCACAATCGACCCGTCAGGGTAATCGGCCCAGCCCATCCCCGCGGTCAACAGGCCCACGATCGCCCAGACACACACCTTCATCCCCATGTTCAGTCTTATGACAGCCACTCCTTTCTTTTTGGCCAAGGCCACCGGTTCGCCGCCCCGTGCGGTGAGCCCCACGACCGAGTATCATAACTTGACCTTCCAGGATCCTCAAGCGCCGAGTGCGGGTGCCATGCCCAAGCGCAGCGCGGGCATGTTCTGGTCCTCCGAGCAGGGCCGCGCTGCGCTTGACCATGCCACACGCCCGTCGATTTGGTCATGCTGCCGCTACGACTTGTCAGGCATCATCGTTCCGCGGATATAGCGGCTGTAGATCGCCCCGGCCGGGTTGTGGGCCAGCACGCGGTCCTTGGCGATCAGCGTGGTCACCGGCGCCCGGGAGATCATGCTGAAAATGGCGTCGTGTCCGACACACAACCCGCAAATAATGTTGAGTTCGGTGCCCGCCTCGTTGAGCATCGTGGCCTGACCCGCCGGGTTGCACATCACCTCGGGGTCCTTGTCGGGGACGATCTGTGCGAAGCCGAAGGTCTTTTTCGGGATGCCGCACAACTTGCAGCAGACCGAAACAACCTCGAAACCGCGTCCGAATATCTCCGCGATCGTCAGGGCCTCGTCCGCCAACCCGATGCAGAACGCCAAGCCGAGTTTGTGATAGCCCATTTCCTTTGCGAAGAGCATGATCTCCCGGATACGCGGCTCGCGGCAGTAATGGCGGGCTTCGATGGCTGACGCGGCGCGATGCAGTTGTGCGATCCGCGGATCGTCGTACAACGCCCGCTGTCGCTCGGCGTCGTCGAAGCAGTCCGTGCCGCCGCGGCAATCCTTGGCTCGGCACGAGGCACAGCGAGGTGATATTTTGCGCTCCATCGGGTAGCTCCGTCTGGGGGGCCGCGCACTGGTAGCAATAATGGTACTTTAGTAGATTGCGTCTTATCCTGGCCAGGGGGGCAGGCGTCCCTGCCCGGGGGGGCGGGCATCCCTGCCCGCCAGTCGCGGGCACGGAGGCCCGCACCACCTTGAATCATGATGCGGCAATGATGAATCAGAGCACCAGCTATTAACGCGGGCCGTCCTTTCGCAGGGCCAGCGGCGGGGCCAGGATCTCGGACAAGACCAAAGCGCTCTGCAAATCGGACCGGTTTTGCAGCGCCGCCCGCGTTCTTTCGGCCAAGGCCGACTCGGGCCGCGGCTGAGGGGCCGCCGACTTCCGCGCCTCGGCTTCCAGGGTGAGTTTCGCGACAAGGGTCTCCGGCTCACTCGGTTCCGCGGCCGGTGGTTTCGCGGCCGGCCGCGGCGGGTGTCCCCGTTGGATTCGGAGAATATCTTCCCGCGTGTAGAGCCCCGGCCGAGGCGTCTCGGCCGGTCGCGGCGCGCGCATAACGTTGTCACGTTCCCACGTTCCCACGTTC
>JAGMDK010000611.1 GCA_023128695.1 Phycisphaerae bacterium | reverse complement strand
CCTCGCCCGCCCGCGGAACTTCAGCTTAAATAAAACTCACGAGCTACGGGGCAGGCGTTCCCACCCATTCAAATGCTAGGGAAGCCCGCCGTCCACAAACGAAAGAATCGACTTAGAAAGAGTATGGTGTAAGTTGTTCCGACAGCGGCGAACCGCACCGTCCGGAATCAATCGGCCGATAGTACTGATCACGCTGCCGCGGCGTCCAGCCGGCGGCGGTGATCAGGCGGCGGATTTCTTCTTCATCCAGCCGAAACGTCGTCCCGGCGGCGGAAACCACGTTCTCCTCCATCATCACCGAGCCCAGGTCGTTGGCCCCGAAGAACAACGCCAACTGACCGATCTTCGGCCCCATCGTCACCCAGCTCGACTGCATGTTGGGGATGTTGTCCAAATACAGCCGCGCGACCGCCAGCAGCTTGAGATACTCGTGCGCACCGGCCAGGAAGAGGTGTTCCCCGTCCGGCGGACCAGTGTAATCATCCGGCGGCGGCTTCCAGCGCCCCAGCGGCGTGCCCTCCGGCTGGAACGGCCAGTGGATAAACGCCACGAAGCCGCCGGTCTCGTCCTGGAGGTCGCGTAGGCGGCGTAGGTGCTCGATCCGCTCGGGTATCGTCTCGATGTGCCCGAACATCATCGTGCAGCTTGTTTTCATGCCGATGTGGTGAGCCGCACGCATCACGGCGAGCCACTCGTCGGTCGAGGCTTTGCGCGGGCCAATCTTGCGGCGGACGCGATCGACGAGGATTTCGCCGCCGCCGCCGGGGATGGTGTCGAGGCCGGCGTCCCGTAAACGTAGCAGAACATCACGCAATGGCAGGTCAAAGATTTTATGAAAGGCCCAGATTTCGGGCGGGCTGAAGGCGTGGACGTGGATGGCCGGGTAGTTCTTTTTGACGAACCGCAGCAAGTCGAGATACCACTCAAACGGTCGGCCGTGGCCGCTCGGATGCTTTTCGCTCGGGAGCAGGCCGCCCTGCATGAGGATTTGCGTGCCGCCGATGGCGAGCAGCTCCTCGATCTTTTGCCCAATCTGCTCGTAGGTCAGGACGTAGGCGTCGTCCGCTCCGGGCCGGCGACGGAAATTACAAAACGCGCATTGCGAAGTGCAGACGTTGGCGTAGTTAATGTTGCGATCGACCACGTAAGTGCGGTACGGCTCAGGATGCAGCCGCTCGGCACGCTCAAAAGCCCGGCGGCCCAACTCGTGGATCGAAAGGGCGGAGTACATCTCGACCGCATCGGCCTCGCTCAGACGTGGAAAACTTCGGCTTGTAGCGGCCGAGACAGTCACAACGCGGCATCCGTTTCCCGTTCCAGAAGCGATTCCGGCCAGCGGATGTCCGCTTCAGTCGGAACAAGATCGGCCTCGGCACAGAGCCGGGCGAACAAGTTCGCCCCCTCAACCGCCCGGGCGTCGAGCTGGTACTGAAGACAAGTAGTCAGATAACGGCGAGCCAATGCGACCGGCCAACCCAGGGCCGGGCCGTCCGTGGCGGCGATTTCGGCCGCCCGTGCGACGCCCCGGTCACGGGCTTGCGCGAGCAATTCAGACAAGGTCTCTCGGCCGGTACGGAGCCCGGCCGCTACATCTGGGTGTGGCACCGGCATCTTGCCGGTGGGACGACCGGGACGGAGCCCGGCCGCTACATCTGGGTGTGGCACCGGCATCTTGCCGGTGGAACGACCGGGACGGAGCCCGGCCGCTACATCTGGGTGTGGCACCGGCATCTTGCCGGTGGAACGACCGGGACGGAGCCCGGTCGCTACATTTTCTTGGAGACACGCCCAGACGGCGAAGACGAAGGGCAAACCGGTGTGTTGGCGCCAGGCGCCGCCGAGATCGACCTCGTAGCCGAAACCGGCCCGCCCGGGATCGACCACCTTGTCGCCGATGAGCAAGACGGCCTCGGCCTCGGCCGGCCAGGCAGCGGGTGCAGCGAGTGGCTGTAGAATCAAATCGCGTTCAAACAATTGCCGCCACAAAACGCCGGCCAAGGCAACCGAAGTATGGGAGTCGGGATCAACCCAGAGACTTCTAATACGGTTCGGCGGCACGCGCGAAAACACCCGCACGGTCAGCGTTTCACCGTCGCAGCCGATGCAGGCATCCGACACGATGCGATAGCGGCCGTTGCCGCGCAGTAAATCCACAATCGGGATCAGGGCGGCGTCAACCTCGCGCCGGTCGAGACGGGCCGGGAGCGCGGCGGGAACGTCAAACACGCACCGCACGCCCCTACTTTCATCAAGCCCGTCGATCAGCGGACGGGCATTCAAAAATGACACGACGCCGAGTCGCAGCACGGCGGCACCTCACGAAGCCGGTGTCTGTCACCCCATCTTCGGAGTATAATCCCGCCGGTGGCGGACACCCAGCGGGTGCCCCACTCGTTTTGGAAATTTCGTAAGCATTCAGCGGTCAGCGATCAGCTAAAAGACGAGCACTGCTGGCCAAATGTC
>JAGMDK010000610.1 GCA_023128695.1 Phycisphaerae bacterium | reverse complement strand
GGCGAAGCTCCCGCTGAGCCGCGACGCCCCTGGCTCGGCAGGAGCCTCGCCCTCCCAGCTCGCCCTCCCAACACTTTGCCAAGTAGAAACAAGAACGCTTTTCCCAGGCCGGCTCTCAATGTCCGCACAAAAAAAATGAAATCTCCTTGACTCCTATAGGAGTGTGTGTACACTCTTATAAGAGCCCAACAAGGCTCCGATGAGAATCCATAAGGAGTGCCAATGCCGGAGATACAACCCGGCGAGCGTCGCAGGGTCACGCTCAAAATTCCCAGGGAGCTCTATGACAAGCTGTCGGAACTCATCGAAGGCACCGGTTTCCGAAGTGTTACCGAGTTCGCCACCTACGTCCTCCGCGACGTGGCCGCGAGCAGGATTGGCCAGTACGTCCCAACGATTTGATTCACAAGCTCAGACGCCCGCCCCACCCTTCGGGCTGGCGGCGAAGCGAAACGTGATCTCCCAATCGCCACTGCCGCGCTTCGCGCCTGCGGCGCCCAGGAATAGGCATTCCCCAGCAGCAAAGCCCTTGAACGCGCCGCCGTTGACCTTGCCGGTGAGACTGAACAGCGTGCCCCTGTACGCGGGAGAGACGATCGCGTCCGGCAGGTAGTGCGTCTCGGAGAAGTGGTACACCGGCACGGCGATGTCCACGCCTTCGACGCTGTAATGTGGCACCGGCGTCCCGCCGGTGATAACCGACTCCCAGTCACAGGCTGGAAGCCTGTGCCACAAGTGAAGTTGGGGGCCGCCTGGCTGGGGGGCGCGTACGCGCCAACCGTCTGAAGGCTCTGCGTGACGTGCTGCGTGCCTCCGCCGGTGTCGAACGCGAAGACGGATTCGTTGGTCTGCGGATCCGTGCCGAGGCCCGCGATGGTCTGCGGGAATCCGGCATTTCGTGAGTCCATGCTTCAGCGATTCCCACTAGTTCTTGGCTGTACGCTTCCCGCCGCGCTCGCGCTCGCCATGATCGGCGGCTGGACGCCTTCATCGCCACGGAATCGGACGACGCCGACGCCCGGCGGCTGCTCAAGCGTCTGCGTCGCACCGGCGATCACATCTTTACGTTCCTGGACTATCCGCAGATCCCGTTCGAGAACAACTTCGCCGAGCGGCAGATCCGGCCGGCGGTGATTCTGCGGAAGAACAGCCAGTCGAACCGCTCGAACCGCGGAGCCGTCACCCAGGCGGTGCTGATGAGCATCTACCGCACGCTGCGGCGGCGGGGCCACGACCCGCTGCAAACGATCGCCGACGCTGTTAAGAGATGCGGAAGGCAACACCGGAGGCAGCGTCAAGGGCGAGCTGCTGACGGACCCTGCGCAGTCGGAGACCCTGTGTATGCGTGGACACTCCTTGCACGGGAACCGGGAGGTCCCACCAGCGCCCGCCGAGGTTGGCCTGGCGGGCCGGCTGGAGAAGGCTACAAGCCGCACGTCCGGCATGCACGCTCGTGGGAAGTCGGACAGGCCCAATGGCTGGCGTCGGTGGTGAGGGGCTACCTCAACTGCCACGCTGTCCCAGGCAACATGGCCAGCGTGAAGGCGTTCCGCACGCAGTCGACAGGCCACTGGCTCTTTGCGTTGCGGCGCCGGAGCCACAAGCATCGATTTC
>JAGMDK010000061.1 GCA_023128695.1 Phycisphaerae bacterium | reverse complement strand
GTTGCATACGGCTGAACTCTTACGACATCTATAATATCCAGGTGTTGTCGGAGTCGATAGAGCAGCGCGCCGCTGAGAGGGCCGCGCTCTCATGCTTGACCATCTCGGTCGGCAACTCGTATATTCAATTACTCGGCGTCGTCCTGTTCCCGGCGCTCCTGATAACAACGAGGCAATCATGGCCGAAGTCACCCTCACGGACGTGACCAAGATCTACCCCGGCGACGTTATGGCTGTGGATAATGTCAGCCTCGCGATCCGGGACCGTGAATTCCTGGTCCTCGTCGGGCCGTCCGGCTGTGGCAAAAGCACGACCCTCCGCATGATCGCCGGTCTCGAAGACATCACCGCCGGCACGATTCGCATCGGAGACCGCATCGTCAACGGGGTGGCCCCCAAAGACCGCGACATCGCCATGGTCTTCCAGAACTACGCCCTCTACCCGCACATGAGCGTCTACAAGAACATGGCTTTCGGCCTGCTGTTACGCCGCCGGTACAGCATGTGGGACAACCCCTTCGGATTCATCTTCGCCCCCGGCAACTGGAAAAAAGCCCGGAAAGAGCGCCGGGCGATAGACGGCCAGGTGCGGGAGGCGGCCGACATCCTTGGAATCAATGATTTGCTGCACCGCCGCCCGAAAGCGCTCTCCGGCGGGCAGCGACAGCGGGTGGCCGTGGGCCGTGCCATTGTGCGGCACCCCAAGGCGTTTCTATTCGACGAACCGCTTTCGAACCTGGACGCCAAGCTGCGGCTCGGCATGCGCGCGGAACTCAAACGCTTGCACCGCCGCGTCCAGACCACCACGGTCTACGTGACGCACGATCAAGAAGAGGCGATGACGCTCGGCGACCGCGTCGTGGTCATGAAAGACGGCCTCATTCACCAGTGCGGGACACCCTACGAGGTCTACGAGCAGCCGACGAATCGCTTCGTGGCCGGTTTCGTTGGGACGCCGCCGATGAATTTCCTCTCCGGCCGCCTGGAGCGTGTCGGCGAGCGGCTCGTCTTCGATGAAGGCGACAACCGCCTGACCGTCAGCCCGCGCTACAAATCTGGTCTCGAACCGTATGTGGATCAGCCGCTCACCCTGGGGATTCGGCCGGAAGCACTGCGACCGGCGAGCGAGGGCCCTTCAGACGCCACGCTGAACGTGCAGGTCTCCGTCGTCGAACCGCTCGGCGACCGCACAGACGTATACGCCGGAACGCCGAAACACGACGGCATCATCTGCCGCATCGACCCGCACACCCACGTGGCGGAAGGCGCGCCGGCGGTCATGCAGGTCGACATGGACCGGGTACACTTCTTCGAGCCGGGCGAAGACGGCCGGAACCTGAGCTGCGACGTTTGACCAGTGCTCCGTCACAGTTGATTTGATGGGCTGCGTATCGATCGCAATGTGTGCCACTGCTCTTGAGCAGTGCTTAGCTTCACCGAGTACACCGAGATCGTTAAGAAACACTGCTCAAGAGCAGTGGCACACCAACCCATCAATTGAGTTGTGGCAGAGCACTAGCTTGACCTTGTTGTTCATCCCTTCCAAGGTCCCACGGCCCGCTTGGTCATTCCACGGCCGTTACGGACACTTACGGCTCCGGAGAGGAGATCCGCGCCTCGAACTCCGCCTTCAACTCCGGATCAGCCAGGATCTCTGCGACGCGCGCCGCGATGGCCGCGCCGTACGCCATCCCAAGTTGACGCTCTTGCTCGGTGGTCTTCTCCATCAGGAGGGTCAGCATCTCGGTCTGGTCGGGCGCCACGGCGTCCAGGGCCTCCGCGCTGATTCCCGCCTTCCCCAACGCCCGTGACATGCGGTTGTACTCGACGATGCGTTCGTCGAGGTACTCCCGGCGAGCAGCCCCGGCTAACGCATGGTATTGCTCGATGTCCTTCATCAGCAGCGGCTTGAAGACATCGAACAGGTGCGCGCGAAACGCCTTTTGCTCCACGGAGCCGGCCGTACGAAGCTCCGCGAGAAACCGCTCGCGAAACGCCTGGTCCCGGCCCAAACGGCGGACTTGTCGCCGGAAGAAAGCTTCGCCCTGTGCCCGGCCCAAGCGCGGCAATCCTTTCTCGTGCATGATGAATTGCGCGACCTGCTCCGGCGGCGTGGTCCCGTCCGGCACGCCCGGCACCATCAGCACCTGCGTCACGACCCACCACACCACGCCCAACACCAACACCGGCGAGGCACACGCCAGGATAAGCAGGGCCTTGCGGGCCTGATAAAATGTCTTTGTCGAACCGGGATTCACGCTAGTCCTCGCAGGCCGTGCCGGCCATCTCAGCCTAGGCTCTGTCGCAAAAGTAATGTAGCGTCCGGGCTCCGTCCCGGACGTAGTCGTAGGTGAGCGTTTTCCCGCATCCTACGTCCGGGACAGAGCCCGGACGCTACATTCGGGACAGAGCCCGGACGCTACATTTGAGACAGAGCCTAGTACTACAACGCTAAGAGTTCAAACCGGCAAGATGCCGGTGCCACACGATATTGATTAGCGTCCGCTATATTTTCGTCTGACTCCGGCACCCGGCCTGCGAATCGGCCGCCGTCACCTTGGCGACCGCGTTGTTCGCGATCTGGCCGATGATCACGATGACAATTAAAGTCACCACAATACCCGTGATCCACAGCCACTTGTGGCCGCCGCGCTCGAACGTGAGCTCCTTCAACCCGGCGGCGATGAAGACGGCCGCCGCGGTGCGCGGGCTCAGGCCCAGGACCGTTCCGAGCACGTACGCGAACGGATTTGCGCGCGTCGCCGCCAGGACGAAATTGGTCAGCGCGAAGGGCGAGTTGAGTCGCACGAGGGTGATGATCAGCAGCGTTTTCCAGAAGCCGCTGCCGAGCAGGGCCTCGTACACTGCTTTCCACTTGGGCTGCTCGTCGATGAGCCGGAGGACGCGGTCGCCGGCGGCTCGCAGCCCGACGCCGTAGCCAATCAGCGCCCCTCCGAGCACGCCGCCGAGGGCGGCCGGGAAGCCGAGGGGGAACTTGTAGACCCACCCGCCGAGGACGGACTGGGCGTAGGTGGGGAGGATGGCCAGCCCGGCCAGGAGGGCGAAGCCGAGCACGTACAGCACCAGGCCGACTTCGCGGTACGCTTTGAGATGCGGCTCGATGGAAGTCAGCATTCCCAGCAGCACGAGACCCCCGAGGGCCGGCAGCGTCGCTGACACCACAGCCAGCGGGCCGGCGGGCCCCAAACGGCGGAAAAGTGTGCTGAAGCGTTGCGACGTGTCGGTCCGGGGCTTGGGCGGGTTCGCATCGTGCGGCGATTCGGGGGTGTGTTCTGTTTTCGGCGTACTCATTTGTATATTCGCAGCTATAAGCATACCCGACCTCAGTCCGGCATGCAGTCATTCCCGACGCGCGATCGTGCGACAATGAAGAGCCGCGGGCCTGAAGCCCGCGCGGTCTTTCGCACGACGAACCGGCGCAAAATTGCGCACGGTCATGTAATAAGGCTCGGCGGCCTGACGCTACACAACTTTTGCGGCGGACTGCTAAGGCGTGCCCACCAGCCCGTCCGACGCGGAGTCGGACGGCGGCGAGGCGACCTCGTCCGACGTCCCGGTGGCGAGGACTTCGTGCAGGGCCCGCAAGGCCTGTCGCCGGTCTTTCAGGTCGTCTTTGTAGGAACTGGAGTCGGTATGGCGGATTTCGGGGCCGATTTCCCGCACTGCTTCATCTACCAGTTGCAAGAGCAGGTCGCGCTGCTGAGGGGTAAGCTCGACGATCATGGCCGATCCTCCTGCCTCCCCCTGATTAAGTATATCGCAAGAATCACCAGCAGGTGGGGGCAAAAACGTTCCGCGTCGCGGCGCTCGGGCCGCTCGCCAGCGCTGCCCTATCCTCCGCGACGACAGCCGCAGTCTACTCGATCAGGGCCATCAGATCGAAGGCCCGCACCGTCACCTGCTGAATAGCCTGAACCAGCCCATTGAAATCCAGTCCCTTCAGAGTTGCCCTGATGACCAACGGGTACGATGCTGTCTAGCCAAAGATCGTGAGCCTGTCTTTTTTTGAGTTCCAGCAAATACCCCAAAAACAGTTACACTACGGCCAGCGGCACTTGCATCCCGGCATCTGGAAACCTGAGACGACTCACACTATAATAATGATTTCCGACTATTGGCGAAGGCACAGGCATGGAACTGAGCAAACTCCTGACGCCCGACCGTATCTGCGTGCCGCTCCAGGCCGCGGACAAGACCGGGGCCATCACGGAATTGATCGATCTGCTCGCCGAAGGCGGCGTTTTGCTCAACCGCGACGCCGCCCTGGACGCGGTTCTCACACGCGAGGCCGAGCGGACCACGGGCATCGGCTACGGGCTGGCCATACCGCACGGCAAGAGTGACGGGTGCGACCGGTTGATCATGGCGGCCGGCAAACCCGCCAGCCCGGTTGATTTCCAGAGTCTCGACGGGCGGCCGGTCAGCTTTATCGTGTTGTTGATCAGCCCGCCGGACCAGACCGGCCCGCATATTCAGGCCTTGGCGAAGATCAGCCGTCTGATGAACATCGAGGAATTCCGCGAGGCCGTGGATCAGGCCGCCACGGCGAATGAGCTCCATCAGGCGATCGCCACGTCCGAATCGACGGAACTCTCCGGAAAGGCGTAAGCCGACAAACATGATGCGTTTTTGGCTTCCGGTCCTCGGCGCGAACTACGTGCTCGCGCTCCTCTTTGTCACCCGGGTTCTCCGGCGACGCAAGGACCCGGTGACGATGGTGGCGTGGATCTTTGCCATCCTCACGATCCCCGTGCTCGGGATGCTGGCGTACTGGGTGTTGGCGTCCAACCGCCTGCGACGAAAGGCCGGCCGGCGACGACGACGCGTGGCGCATCTGATGGCCGAGGCCAAACGCTGGACCAAGCACCACGCCCTCCCCGCTGATAAGGCCGGCGAGACACACTTGCCGGATGACCTGGCGGGGATCGAGCGTCTCGGCCGACGGCTGGCGGAGATGCCGGCTACCGGCCATAACGACGTTCAAATCCTCCAGGAAGCCAACGCTACCTACACGGCCTTGGAAGATGCTCTGCGGGCCGCCCGCGACCACATTCACATGGAGTACTACATCTGGCAGCCGGACGAGACCGGGCGGAGCTTTCGCGACTTGGTCATCGAGCGGGCCCGGGACGGCATCCGGTGTCGGCTGTTGCTCGATGCGGTCGGCTGTCGGCGGCTGGGACGGAAGTTTCTGCGCCCCCTGGTCGACGCCGGGGTGCAGGTTGCCTTCTTCATGCCCTTGCACCTGTTCCCGTTGCGAAAACGCTGGAGCCTGCACTTGCGGAACCACCGCAAACTCGCCGTCATCGACGGACGGGTCGCCTTCCTGGGAAGTCAGAATATCGGCGACGAGTACCGTGGCCGCCTCAAGCGTTTGAGCCCCTGGTACGACACCCACCTCCGCCTCAGCGGCCCCGCGGCCCTGTTCATCCAGCAAACCTTTGCCGAGGACTGGTATCTGGCGGCTCGCGAGCGGCTGGACGACGAGGCCTACTTCCCCAAGCCCGAACGGTCGGGCCGCTCGATCTTGCAGATCCTGCCCACCGGCCCGGACCAGAGTGTCAGCACGCTCGCCCAAATTCTCTTCGCCGCCGTTTCCTCAGCTACTTCGTCGATTCGGATCGCGACGCCGTATTTCGTCCCCGACGCGGCCGTGCGGATGGCCTTGCGGCATGCCTGTTATCGAGGCGTGCAGGTGCGGCTGGTGTTGCCGACCCGTAGCGACTCGGCGCTGGCCTTATGGGCGGCGCGGAGCTTTTATGCCGAACTCGTCGACGCGGGCGTGGAGATTCATGAATACGACGCCGGGGTGCTGCACTCCAAGCTGGTTACCGTGGACGACCGCTGGTGTCTGCTTGGTTCGGCCAATATGGACGTGCGCAGCTTTCAGTTGAACTTCGAAATCACGGCTTTGATCTACGACCAGAGCGTCGCGAGCGAGCTGGCCCGCTCGATCGACAAGTTCTGCGGCGAGGCCCGACGGATCACGCCGCGCGCGGTCCATCGTCAGCCGCTCGGCCGCCAGATCGGCGAGGGGGCGGCCCGGCTGCTGGCGCCGTTGCTCTAACAGTCCGCCGTATAAAGTCCTGTAGCGGCCGGGCTCTGTACCGGCCGTTGCGGGGGTGCCTTACCCTTTCCACTCCACGCTGGGGCGCGCTCGTGCGAGAAAGGATTCTCGCACCAGCAGGAATTGCTCGACTATCGCACCCTGAACTTGACTACCCTACCTTGAAGAAGAGCCGCGTGCTTCAGCCCGCGCGGTGCCCCGCAAGAGAGGACCGCAATAGTTTGCGAACGACCGCGCGGGCTGAAGCCCGCGGCTCTTCGGAATTCTTGCGTCTCTCCGCGCGGGCTGAAGCCCGCGGCTCCCCAACTCAAACCGCAAGATCAAGGTTGCTGGCACGCCGCTATTGCAGCAGGTTCAGCACGTTCGCCGATGCCAGGCCGACTGTTACTTGTTGCGCTGCCGGCTGTTGCGCTGGGGCGTGGCAGCCGCGGCAGTATCCTCTGAGGTGACCCCCGCCGCCTTGCGGTTCTCGCGCTGGATGGCGTCGTAGACCTCTTTGCGGTGAACGGGAATTTCGGGTGGGGCCTGGATGCCCAGCCGGACTTTGTCCCCCCGGATATCGACTATTGTGATTTGCACGTTGTCGCCGATGATGATTGATTCGTCGCGTTGCCTTGAGAGCACCAACATCCGCGGCTCCTTCCTGGATTATGCCGATGCCACGTCGGACGGGTCTCGGAACGGGCGGGGCCGGGTCCCGCGAGGGACCGGGCTTCCAGCCAAGGAAGACGCCTGCCGCATGCCGCGCCGGACGCGCTTCCCGCGACCCGGAGACGTCTACTACGCCCGCGTTCATTATAGCCGACCTTCCTTCCAAAACGCCACTACTTGGCGGAACAACCTACGCCGTCCGGGCCACCGGCTGGTGCCCGGTCTCCGCCGGCAACAGACGGTGACGGGTGCTGTACCGCTTATCCGACAGAACCAACTGCTTGGCGCACAGGGAGTGCGCCCCGATGACGATGGGACCGAGCAGATTGGCGGTCAAATCGCCGTTAACCTTGTTGACAATGACGAGGATCTGCAACCAGAAAAACGCCGGGTCCTGCGAAGTCTGAATGAGGGCGAAACGACGGTGTTGCGGGAAGCCCAGCAGGGCCTCCTTAAGGTGATGATTCTGGCTTCGTCCACTTCGATCGGTCCAAAACGCGTTGTTTGGATGAACATCGTTTTACTCCCTGGGCTCGTATTTTTGTGGCACCGGCTTCCAGCCG
>JAGMDK010000609.1 GCA_023128695.1 Phycisphaerae bacterium | reverse complement strand
CTGCCGAGCCGGGGGCGCCGCCGTGTGCCACTGCTCTTGGGCAGTGCCCAAGCGACCGCCGGTCAGAAAGGACACTGCTCAAGAGCAGTGGCACACACGCCGAGCGGGAGGGTGCCCTTGTATTGCCGCCCGCATTACCCGATCATAGGGGTATCAGTGAGCCCGCGCTCGAAGACCACGCTGCCCGAGCGGTTCCCAACCGGAGATGACTGATGAAGTTGAGACTCCTGTCTGTTGCCGTCATTACACTGGGCTGTCTGGCGCCGCGGACCTTCGCCGAGCCGCCCGACGCCCGTCAGATTCTCGAGCAGGCCAGCGTCGCGATCCGAGCTGTGCAGACCGTCCGCTACGAGGCTAAGGGGGAGGTGACGGGTGTGCTGGCCGCGCACCTGCCCGGGGTGAGCGGGAGAGTGACGATCTCCGCCATTCCTGGGGCCGAGCTGCCCAAGCTCCGGGTGGATGCGTGGATCAACCCACTTGGTCCGCGGAAGGCCACCAAACTGCAACTCGCCCACGACGGGAAACACGTCACGCTAGCGGACCTTAACCAGAAAATCTTCACCCGGCAGGAGATGCCCGGCGGCGCCCGCCTGATGACCAGCGCCATCCCGGTGATCATGCGCGAATTCACGCTCGATCCGCCCTTCGAGCAGGAATCGAAGTCCGTCACGCTGGAACACCTCGGCACCGAGAAAATCGGGGATATCGAGTGCGACGTCATCCACGCCGTCTACGCGGAGGACGGCGGCGAGGTGCGCTGGCACTTCGCCAAGAGCGACCATCTGCCCCGCCGAGTGCAGCGCACCATCGCCTCGATGGTCGGGGAATCGTCTCTGATCACCTCGATTTCGAAGCTCGACATCGATCCCGAAGTCAGTGATAACGTCTTCCGCGTTGAGAAGCCGGCAGGCTTCCGTGAGGTCGCACAACGGCCTGGGCAGCCCGGTCAGCCCGCGCGGTTCTTCCTGGCGGTCGGCTCCGAGGCCCCGGATTGGACGCTGAAAAACACTGAAGGCCGGGAGATTTCCTTCAAGAGTCTGCGCGGCAAGATCGTCCTGCTCGATTTCTGGGCCACTTGGTGCCGCCCGTGCGTGATGGCGATGCCCGGCATCCAGAGGCTTTATGAAAAGTACCAGGGCAAGCCGGTGGCGGTCTTCGGGGTCAACTGTATGGAACACAACCGCCGAGCCGACCCCGTGGCGTTCATGAAGGAAAGAAAATTCACTTACCCGGTGTTGCTCAACGGCGACCAGGTCTCGCAGGCCTTCCTGGTGAATGGCATCCCTACCTTTTACCTGATCGGGCCGGACGGCAAAATCCTGCAAGCGTACTCCGGCCACTCGCCGGAAAACGAACGGGTGGTCATGCACCTCATCGACATGACGCTGAAAAAGATGTCAGAGGCGACGACAAAGCCGGCGGAATAGTCGAGGACTAGTGCTTTGCCACAGTTGATTAGATGGGCTGCGTATCAATCGCAATGTGTGCCACTGCTCTTGAGCAGTGCTTAGCTTCACCGAGTACACCGAGATCGTTAAGAAACACTGCTCAAGAGCAGTGGCACACCAACCCATCAATTGAGTTGTGGCAGAGCACTAGGCCGGCATCGTCCCATAAATGACGGGCAGAAAGTGCGCTGGGGTTGGGTTGACTGAGCCGCGGTAATCCGTATAGTGAGGAATCTCGATTTTGTACCTGGGTTCGGGGCCCCCGGCTGCTGGATGTATTATGAAAACTGCCAATAAGTGCTATCAGGCCACAACGGCCGAGGCGGAATCCAATCGCAAGTGGTACGTGGTCGACGCCACCGATCAGGTGCTCGGGCGGCTCGCGGTGCGACTCGCGACCGTGCTCATGGGCAAGCACAAGCCCACCTACACGCCGCACGTTGACACCGGCGACTTCGTGATCGTCCTTAACGCCGGCAAGGTGAAGGTCACCGGCCTGCGCAAGAAGGAGCAGGTGGTTTACCAGCGTTACAGCGGGTATCCCGGCGGCTTGAAGGAGACCACGATGGAGACCATGCTCGAACGGCACCCGGAGCGTGTGCTGTACGAGGCAGTTCGCCGGATGCTGCCGAAGAACGCGTTGGCACGGAAGATGCTGAAAAAGCTGAAGCTATATACGGGCGAGACGCACGAACACCAGGCCCAGCAGCCGGAACCGCTGCCTCTTTAGTTTACAGGAGCAACGAACGTGACGGATTCCGAGCCGAAACCGAACGAAACGACGCCGACCGGCGAGGTCCCGCCGGCCTCGGAGCCGACCCCGGCGGCCGAAGCCGCCGAGCCGACCCCGGTTGCCGAAGCAAGTGAACCGACGCCGCCGGTGATCGAGACGCCGTCGGCCGCCCAGCCGAGCGAGCCGGTTGTCGCGGCTAAGGAGGCTGCGCCGAGCGCTGAGCAACCCCCCGCCCCTCAGACGGAACCCGCCCCCGAGCCAGTCCCGCCGGCAACCGGGCTTCACTGGGGTACCGGGCGGAGAAAATCATCGGTGGCGCGGGTGCGCATTCTGCCCGGCGATGGGAAAGTCCTCATCAACAAGCATGAGGTTCAAGACTACTTTACCCAACTCCGTGACCAGAACGATGTTATGGCTCCGCTCGAACTGACCGGCATCCATCGGCAGTGGGACGTGATGGTCAACGTCAGCGGCGGCGGCACCACCGGTCAGGCCGGTGCGATTCGCCTCGGCTTGGCGCGGGCGATTATGAAGGCTTATGACAAATTTGAGCCGGCCCTCCGCAACGCCGGCTATTTGACTCGTGACGCCCGGCGCGTGGAGCGCAAGAAGCCCGGCCAGCGGAAGGCTCGCCGCCGCTTCCAGTTCTCCAAACGTTAATCGGCGTCCGGACGCTCGCAACGACTTTCCGAGCCTGGTCGTCTTTTACGGCGAGGCTCCTGCCGAATCAGGGGTACCGCGGGAGGGCGAGGCTCCTGCCGAGCCAAGCCGTGTGCCACTGCTCTTGAGCAGTGCCCAGGCGACCGCCGGTCAGAAAAGACACTGCTCAAGAGCAGTGAAGATATATGAAGACGGGGCGCCCCTGGCGATTCTCGGTATTGTGGTTGCGACGAGCAATCACGACCGAGGACAGGAGGCCCCGATGTCTGGAGTATATATTATCCCCTTGGATACGCATTGCCAAAGCACCGAGTTTCGCGTGATCTCACCGAGTGGTCGATTCATCCGAGCCGGACGCTGCCAGACCACGATCACGGACTTGACCGAGTTGCTCACGGCGGTTCGCCGCCCGCGGCACGTGGTCTTCGAGGAAGGACCGCTGGCGGACTGGCTGCTACGGAACCTCCAAGCCCATGCCGACGAAATCATCATCTGCGACCCGCGCCGCAACGCCCTGATCGCCAAGGAATCGGACAAGGATGACCCCATCGACGCCGAGAAGCTCGGGCAACTCTACCGCGGCGGTTACATCCGAAGGGTTCATCACGCGGATACCTTTGAGCGGGTCGTGTTCAAGCAGCTCGTGGCGCTCTACCACGATCGCGTCCGCAACCGCACCCGGCTCGTGAACCGCATCCTGGCCCAGCTGCGCCAGCACGGCGTGTTCGTCAAGCAAGCGGCCCTCGAGCCTGCTCACCGACGTCAGACCGTGGCCCGCCTGCCGGCCCATAAGACGCTGCGGGCGTTGGTGCAGCTCCTGCTGGCCGAACTCGACCTGGCGACGAGCGACCTGCTCAGCCTGCGCCGAATGTTGGTGCGGCGGTCCCGCCGCCTGGAACCAATCCGGCGTTTCGTGGAACTGCCGGGCATCCACTGGGTGCGGGCGGCGACGTTTTTCGCCTACGTGGACACGCCCTGGCGGTTTCCAAGCAAGTCGGCCTTGTGGAAGTACCTGGGCATCGGCCTGGAGCGGCGTCACAGCGGCAGCGGCCCGCAGGTGGTGCGTGTGCCGGCGGCGGTGAAAGTCTGCCGGCCGCTGAAGAATATGATCCTGAGTGCGGCCCAGACCGCGATTAATCAGGGGGATAATCCGTTTGCGGATCAGAATAGGAGGTGGCTCGATGAGGGTTTAACGCCCCGCAACGCCCGGCGCAACGTGGCCCGCGGCCAGGCGTCGGTGTTGTGGGGCCTATGGAAAAGTGGCGACGTCTACCGGCCCGAGCGGGTTGGTGTGGCGACGGTGGCTGGGTATGATCTGAACCCGTCGTGAGCGGGTGGTCGGATTCTGGCGTAGGCGGCGGAGTTCCTGGTGTGCCATTAGACCTGGTCTATGGGCCGAGAGTCTCTAGCAGTGAATGAGCCCGCCGCTACGTGCTACGCTCAAAGATCTTCTTGGACCTCACTGGCGAGAGTCCCGAATAGGTGGTTGAGCGACGCATACTGCTGCTGACGTGCTGCGTGTGCGATCGCCGAAAGCGAAGATTAGACGACGAGCCGACCGGCGGTGAATGATTATGCGTAAAGGCGGCCGTTCCCGTAACGGAACGAGCAGGTCGGCGACGTTTGCGCAGTTCGAAACAGGCGTCCCTGAAGAAGTCTAATAAAAAGCCTCCTCAGCAGAATTCGTGG
>JAGMDK010000608.1 GCA_023128695.1 Phycisphaerae bacterium | reverse complement strand
GCGCGGCAGACGGTGGACGAATGGAAAACCTACTTCCCCGACGCCGACGGCGAGCTCGACCCATACGAAGCCTACGCCAAGACGCAGTGGGAGGAGAAGAACGGCTACGGCATCGCGACGAAATGTGACTACTGCATGGACCGTGTGAAGGAGGGGCGTCAGCCCGCCTGCGTGGAAGCCTGCCCGGCCAAGGCGCGCTACTTCGGCGATATCGAGGATCCCGAGAGTGAAGTCTCGATTCTGATAAGGCGCGAACGCGGGTTCCAGCTCAACCCGGAGTTCGGTACTGATCCGTCCTGCTACTACTTGCCGCCGAGGTAAATGAAAATGCTACCGAATCTGAAAGCACAATCGAAATGGAGTTGGCTGATCGCGGCGTACCTGTTTCTCGCCGGTCTCGGCGGCGGCGCCTACCTCACGGGCGTCGTGGCCGATTTCCTCGGCGAAGAGTGGGTGGGCTTAGCCAAGATCGGAGTTTGCCTGGGCTTCCCCTGTGTGGCGGTGGGGTGCATCTTCCTACTGCTCGATCTAGGGAAGCCAGCGAACTTCTGGCGGGCCGCGATGCGCCCCAATACATCCTGGGTCGCCCGGGGCACGATTATCATCTCGGTCTTCATGATCCTGGGGTTCATTCACATCATCTGCTGGCTCTGGCCTTTTGACGCGCTGGCGACTGCGGACGGCGCCCGCCGATCCCTCGGCGTTGTCGGAGCAATATTCGCGATCGGCACGATGATCTACACCGGCATTCTACTGGGGGCGGCCCGGCCGATCGCATTCTGGAGCACGGCCATGCTGCCGTTGCTGTTCCTCGTGTCCGCGACCTCGACCGGGATGATGGCCGTCATCCTGCTCGGATCATTCGGAGGGCAGGAACTCCGGGAGGGGCCGGTCCATCATCTGGCAACGGTCGATAGCGTGCTGATCATCCTTGAGATGTTCGTGCTGGCGTTCTATCTGCACGGCATGCACCAGATGCCCGAAGCGAGGGCCTCGGCCCAACTCGTGCTCACCGGCACTGTGGCGCCGCTGTTCTGGTGGGGCGTGGGCGTGGCCGGCCTGATTGCGCCACTGATCCTGGAATTGACCCACGTTGCACCCCTGGCTGTCATCGCCTCCATTTTCGGCATCGGCGGCGGCCTGATCCTGCGGCAGGTGGTCCTCTCCGGCGGCATCCACGCCCCCCTGCGGGCCGGCCGCTTCGAGATCGCGCTGCCGATTGTTTAGAGCTGTCGGCGATCAGCAGAATAGCTTAGCGCGGCCTTCGGTCGCAATCAAAGAGGATTGCGGCCCCGGACAATCTGAGCCCCCTCGAATAATCCGGTCTAAGATGCGAATACTGCTCTGGAAAGCGGGCGTGTGAGCACGTGGCGTTGGCACGCCGGGCAACATGATACAAGGAGTGCTGCGATGAGCGGATCACCGGCTGTAATTGTAAACAAGGGCGGCTTTCTGAGTGCCTTGGTCAAGGGTTTGTTTGGCACCATTATGGTGCTCGTGGTTTGCGGGACCGCCCTCGGTCTCTACGGCATGCACATGGCGGACAATATCATTACGGACATCCCCCTCGCCACCCTGGAGACACTGCCCCAGATGGTGCGCTCATTGCCCGATTGGCAATCGCTGCCGCCAATAATCGCTGATTCGCTGAACGACCGTCGGGCGCTGGAGTACCTCGACTCCATCGACATCTCCACGCGGATCAAGCTGACCGAGGGAGCCGATAAATCCGGCGCTGGCCTCGTCGAGATCGACATTACCAACAAGGGGACGGAAGTCGTCTCGCTCCTGACGGTTCGCCTGCTGGTCGAGGACGACAGCTCGCATTACATCGACCGGCAGTTTTTCGCCGCCACACCCGTTGCGTGGGAGAGCGATTGGCACGGGCCGCTGCATCCGGGCAAGACGCGCCGGATACTAACCCGAGTATACCAGATCGTCGGCGACGCGCAGGTGACTGTGGAAGCAACCGACCTGCGGGTGTGGAACGGGCCGGCAAAGCCCGCGACACCAGCCCCACCCGCGACACCAGCCCCACCCGCGGCAGAGGCCTCCCCGGCCGTCGCGGCGGCGGCGACGGCGACGGCAACTCCCGCGGTCCCCACGACTGCCGAAGAGTAGGCTTCACCGACCGCTAAAAGCTGATCGCTGAAAGCTGACCGCTGAAAGCTGACTGCTGAAAGCTGACTGCTGAAAGCTGACTGCTGAAAGCTGACCGCTCTCTCTCAGGCTTCGACATCGAGCCCAGCCAATTGGGAGGAATGCCGGCCATGTGATGTCCTCCGCCCTTGCAATGTGTGGCACCGGCATCTTGCCGGTGTGTGGCACCGGCTTCCAGCCGGTGAGACGGCCGGTACGGAGCCCGGCCGCTACATTTTCGTGTGGCACCGGCATCTTGCCGGTGTGTGTGGCACCGGCTTCCAGCCGGCTGTCAGTCGGCCACGAACTCGCGCTGCCGGGCTTGCAGTTGTCCCCGCAGCCGGTCCAGGATCGCCGAGTGCATCTGGCTGACGCGGGATTCGGACAGGTCGAGCGTCTGGCCGATCTGCTTCATGGTCATCTGCTCGTAGTAGTACAGCACGATGATTAGCTGCTCGGCCCGCGTCAGGCCGCGCGTGATCAGCTCCTTCAGGTCTTGCTTTTGGGCTTCGGCCACCGGGTCGGAACCCTCGCTGTCGGGCAGCACGTCGATCTCGAACACGTCGCGATGCGACTCCGGATCGGTGTACTTCCGCGAGAGCGAGACGAGCGTGACGGCGCTGGCATCGCGCATCAGCTTCTGGAACTGAGCACGGGGCAAGTTCAGCCGGCGGGCGATTTCATCCTCGTTCGGGACACGTCCCAACTCGACCTCCAACGCACGCGTGGCCTCGGCCAGTTTGTGCGCCCGGTGTCGGACCAGCCGGGGCACCCAATCCATGTTCCGCAGCTCGTCCAGAATCGCGCCGCGGATGCGCGGCGCGCAGTAGGTTTCAAACTTCACCCCCCGCTCCAGGTCGAACGCGTCGATCGCGTCCACCAGCCCAAAGATGCCCGAACTCATCAGATCGTCCACGTCCACCTCATCGGGCAACTTGGCGCCGATACGCTCGGCGTTGTAGCGCACCAGGTAAAGATAATGCTCCATGAGCTGATTGCGGACGTTGTCATCACCCGTGCGCTTGAACGCGCGCCACGCCGCGTCCAGACTCTTCTTGTCGGGGAAAGACCGCGTCTGGTGTTCGCGGCTGACCCGCCGCAGCCGGCCCATCGTATTCTTGATACCACTCATGTTGCTATCCCGCCTCTCCAACTTCGGCCGTCGCGGCCGCTTCGTCCGCGCCTTTTTCCGAGGCTGCCCCCGTCATCGCTTGAATGGCTGTGCTTCGTACCATAACCACCGTCCGTGTGTTCCTATCGGCCCGCTTTCCCACGGCCTTGCTATTCAGCACGAGATTCGTTTTTCCAACCCCGCCTTTGCCGCTGATAATTGAGTTAATTTCCCCCCTATGCTGCTTCGATCCCGCGTCCAGAGTCAGTTTGAGGCTGCGAACGTGGCGCATTATCGGATGACCGTTACCCCACCGTTAATCATCCGCCACGAATAGTAACTCGGCCACCCGGGGGCCGCAAGCTTCTTGTATGTCATTGGGCACATTTTGTCCGTTTGCCAAGTACGACACGCCCAGACTCAAACGGTCAACCACGTTCAAGATCACGCCCAAGCCGACCACTTCGTCAAGCCGCGTCAGCACTACCCGCGAGACTCCCAGTGGTGAAAACCCGTCCGCGATGCGGGTTTGTACCTTCGCGTCCAACGAGGCCGGCAACACCAAATGTATCTCATCCGGACGCGCCGCCCGCAACCGCGTTTCGTCCCTTTCACCGCTTTCGGAAGCCCGCGGCTCTTCACATTTCACTCCCTCTAATCTTCAATCTCAGATATGAAATCCCAACGAACCATTCTCAAATCCTCACCCTTAGTTCCGTATCAACTGATTCAACCACTGGTACACCTGTTCGAGCGAGCAGATGAACGCGTCGGCGGCCGAGGGCAGGGAGACCGCCATCAGCAGAAAGGCGATCATCGCCTTGATCGAGAATCCGACCGCGAGCACGTTGAGTTGGGGCATGGTCCGCGAGACGAAGCCCAACGCCAGGTTCGCCAGAAAAAGGGCCAGCATGGTGGGGGCCGCGACCCGCAGGGCGATGTGCCCACTCAGTGTCAAGGCCTTGAATAGCAACTCTGCCCCGAACATCGTCGTCCGGTCGTCGCCCAGTAGCGGAATCGTGTCAAAGGTATCCAGGCAGGTCGCGATCAGCGCACGGTGTCCGCCGATGATGAGGTAGATGACCACGGCCATCTGGATGTAGAAGACGCCGATGACCGTCTCCTGTTCGTTGCTGGTCGGGTCGACGATGCGGCCGAAGGCCAGCCCGCACTCCTGCACGATCAGCAGCCCTGCCCACTGGAGAGCGAGAAAGCAGACCACGCCCGCCAGCCCGAGCAGTGCCCCGAGCAGCACTTCCGAGACCATCGCGAAGACGATCCCCAAGGGCGTGGCCGGGGCGTCGACCGGCAGGCTGACCAGCGGCGTGAGCAGGGCCGCCAACCCGAGTACGAACAGCCCCGAAATATGTGTCTAGCCAATGTATAGCCCCGGAGGGGCGATAGATTGGCGCCGTCATGATGATCGTTTCTGTCGCCCCTCCGGGGCTTGCCCATGAAATGGGACCTGCCTTCCCAGGGCTGACGCCCTTGTTGTTCTACACAAGTCATGGTGCGGCTCCGGGGCCGAAGCTCTCCCAGGCCCAGGCCAGGTCCCGCGTGCGTTGGAGGCCAAGCCAGAACGTTTGAGGTC
>JAGMDK010000607.1 GCA_023128695.1 Phycisphaerae bacterium | reverse complement strand
TTCTGCCTCTGCCCCTTCTGCCTTCACCTGGAACGCAGCGTGTTTTCTGGCAGCAATCGCTGGGCCGAGATTCCCATCCTGCCCCGATCGCGGGAAAGGATTCCCGCCAGCGCGGGTGCGAGAAGGGATTCTCGCACCAGCCGCGAATTAGCCAAAAGGGTGAAAGGGACGCTGCTTTGCTTGTTCTGCCGGCCGCGGGGCGTTATTATATAGGTGGGTCGCATTGGAATCGGTAGCCTCGGCGGGCGCGGCGGCGATGTGGTATCCTGATCATGTTTCGTTGACTCGATCCCGTCGCGCATGAAAGGCAGAAAACATGTTCGATCGAATCACGTTTGATCCGCGGATCATGGGCGGGCGGGCATGTATCCGCGGCATGCGGATTCCCGTGTCGGTTATCGTGAACCAGATCGCCCACGGGGCAACATTCCCTGAGATTCTCGACGGCTATCCGGACTTGGAGCAAGAGGACATCCAGCAAGCCATCGAATACGCGGCCTGGCTGACGCAGGAGCAGGTGCACACGGGATAGGACCGGGGACATGCGGTTTCTCGCTGACATGGGCGTCAACCTTCGCGTCGTGGAGTGGCTGCGCCGAGAGGGACACGATGCGAACCACCTGCGCGACGAGGGCTTGCACCGTATGCCCAACGGCGACATCTTCACCAAGGCCATCGCTGAAAGCCGGGTGATTCTCACGTTCGATCTGGATTTCGGCGAGATTGCGGCACTCACCGCGGGGCGCAAGGCGAGCATCGTTGTTTTTCGGCTTCACAACACGACAGCGCCGCACGTGATCGACCGTTTGGCGACGGTGTTGGCCGTTTCGAGCGACGCCTTGGAGCGCGGGGTGGTGGTCGTTGTCGAGGAAACGCGCCACCGCGTCCGACACCTGCCTTTCGGCGAGGCCGAAAGCTGATCGTGAGCCCGCTCCGCCCGCTGAACGCTGACGGCTGAGAGCTGAAAGCTGAAAGCGGGCGGCAGAAGACAGAAGGCAGAAGGCAGAAGGGGCAGAGGCAGAAGGCAGAAGGGGTGTGTGGGTGAGCGATAGGATTCGGACTTATCGGGATTTGATGGTCTGGCAGAAGAGTATGGCGCTGGTCACGGAGGTGTACCGGCTGACCCGCACATTCCCCAAGGAGGAGTTGTACGGGTTGACGTCACAGATGCGCAGGTGCGCGGTGTCGGTCCCGAGCAACATCGCCGAGGGGTACGGGCGGAATTCGACGCACGACTACGTACGCTGGGCCGAGATTCCCACCTCGGCCCTGAAGAGGCAGGATTCCTATCCTGTTCCGATCGCGGGAAGGGATTCCCGCCGGCGTGGGTGCGAGAAGGGATTCTCGCACCAGCAGTGGGGTCGCTTTACGAACTTCAAACGCAGATGGAAATCGCCGGGAACCTCGGCTACGCCGACCCAAGTTCTCCCGAGCCGCTTGTGGAATCGGCACGGGAAATTGAACGCATGATGAGCAGCCTCATTAGGCGGCTTAATGAGAAGACCGTGGAGGAGAGTACCCGATGAACAAGAACAATGCCTTTGCCCCTTCTGCCTCTGTCCCTTTTACCTTTGCCCCTTCTGCCTCTGCCCCCTTCTTGGTACGATTAACGCATGCGTAAGCTCAATATTTACATCGAGACGAGCGTATGGAGTTTCGCGTTTGCCGAGGACGTCCCCAACTACCGTGACGATACGCTGGCGTTCTTGGAGCGATGTCGCGCCGGTATGTTCGAGACGTTCGTGTGTCCGCTCGTCCTGGAAGAGATCGAACGGGCCAGCGAGCCGTTACGAACGAAGCTCTCCGAGCTGGTTCGCCAGATCGGACCGACGCTGATCGAGTTCTCACCAGCCGCGGCGGAGTTGGCCGATCGCTTTGTCCGAGAAGGCGTCGTCCCCGCGGGCAAGCCCGAAGACGCCGGGCACGTGGCGGCGGCCTTCATCGAGGAAATGGACGTGCTGGTGTCCTGGAACTTCCGTCACATCGCCAACGTGCGACGCGCGGAGCGATTCAACGCCGTAGCCATATTGGCCGGCTACCACCGGCCGTTGCGGATCGTCAATCCAGCCGAGGTGTTGTATGACGAAGAAGACGAATCCCCCTGAAAGCGAGATGCTGCGGCAGGTCCGGCGTTGGCGGCGGGAAGCCTACGAAGCCGAGCAGTCCCACAGCCAGAGCGAGCGAGCCCGCCGCCTGCGCGAGCTTGCAGATCATTATGGCCTGCGCACCACCGCCACCGAGCGGCCGCCGCTTCGCAAGGCAAACTGATCCGCCTCTGGTGGACTGACGGCTGATAGCTTTTCGGACCTTTGGGCGTGGCAAAATGGGTAAACTGATTCTCTGCTTGACTCCG
>JAGMDK010000606.1 GCA_023128695.1 Phycisphaerae bacterium | reverse complement strand
TTACTTTATTTGTGCGCGATTCCTATGCGGTTAGTTTTCCCGAATCTTCATTGACAGCACTTCGCCGCTGTACGCATCAAGCTTGAGAACCTTGTAATTCTTCGGACCAAATGTCATTCCAATCTGAAAACCCAGGGTTATGAACCAATACTGTTTATCGTCGCTCAGCTACGTTTCTTCGATCATCAGGGCCTCAGCCTCTGGTATGAGAGAATGGAGGTATTTCGCAGCGCTCTCCGCCGCCTCTCTCGGACTGATGCGACTCTTGGATGCTGTTTTTTTCTTCTTGTTTGGCATCTCAATTCCTCGCCTGATTATTCATTGTGCTAGTTTGTTCAACTCTTGCCGAACCAGTTTCGTCACGTGTTCGACCGCTGCTTCGGGCGGCATGATTTCCTTACTCTCTTTGCCGCGCTCGGTCACTTCCACGCCGCCCGCGGCCAGGCTCTTCTTGCCAACGACCACGCGGAGCGGGATGCCGATCAGGTCGGCGTCCTTGAACTTGAAGCCCGCCCGCTCGTCGCGATCGTCGAGCAGGACGTCGATCCCGGCCGCGGCGAGCTCGTCGTGCACTTCCAGGGCCACCTTGTTCGCCCGTTCGTCCTTCGAGTCGAGCGCAATGACCAAGACCTCGAACGGGGCGAGCGACATGGGCCAGATGATGCCGTTCTCGTCGTGGTGAGATTCGATCGCGGCCGCCATGATGCGGTTCACGCCGATGCCGTAGCAACCCATGATCAGCGGCCGGGCCCGGCCGTTTTTGTCGAGGCAGGTCGCGCCCATTGAGTCGCTATATTTCGTGCCGAGCATGAAGATGTGCCCGACTTCGATCGCCGTCCGAAGATGTAGCGGGCTGCGGCTCTCGATTGGCGCGGGGTCGCCGTCCACGACGTTGCGGATGTCGGCCACGACGACTTTCTCACCGTAGCGGCCGGGCCCCGTACCGGCCGAGTCGAGCGGGAAATCGCGGCCCGGATTGACGCCCGTGACGTGGTAGTCGGTCTTGTTCGCCCCGCTGGCGGCGTCGCGCAACACGGTTACTTCGCGATCGATGATCAATTTGTCGATCTTGTCCACCAGCCCCTGCGGGCCGGCGAAGCCGACCAAGGCACCGGTCACTTCCTCGATCGTCTCGGGATCGGCCAGTTCCAGCATCATGCCGGCGGCCTTGGCGAGCTTGAACTCGTTGATCTCGTGGTCGCCGCGGACAAGGGCAACAACTCGGACCGCCTCACTCCGGCTGGAAGCCGGTGCCACATCCGAATCAAACCGGCTGGAAGCCGGTGCCACACCGGTGTAGATCAGCGTCTTGATCATCTGCCTCGGCTGCGTCCCCAGCACGGCACAGACATCCTCGACGCGGCCCGCGCCCGGCGTATGAACCTCTTCCAGCTCCGCAAACGTGTCATCGTCCTGGCCGGCTTCCGGCGGGGCGGCCGCGGCACGCTCCAGATTGGCGGCGTACACGCGATCCTCGCTGATGGCGACCAGATCCTCGCCGGCGTCGGTCATTACCATGAACTCGTGCGAAACGTCGCCGCCCATCGCCCCGCTCTCAGCCTCGACGACGGTGTACGGCAACCCGCAGCGTTTGAAAATGCGGCAGTAGGTCGCGTACATGTTCTCGTACTCCTTGTCGAGCGTCTCGAGGTCGTGGTGGAAGGAGTACGCGTCTTTCATCAGGAACTCGCGGGTCCGCAGCACGCCGCTCTTGGGTCGGGCCTCGCCGCGGAATTTGAGCTGGATTTGATAGAGATTGATCGGGAGCTGCTTGTAGCTCTTGAGGTAGGCGCGGGCGATGTCGGTAATGATCTCCTCGTGGGTTGGCCCCAGGACGAGGCCCGTGGCCCAGTCGCCGACCGAACCGTCGATGCGGAGCAGAATATCCGACATGGTTTCGAGGCGTCCGGTTTCCTCCCAGAGCGTGGTCGGCGTCAGGCACGGCATCCGCAGCTCAACCGCTCCCGCCCGGTCCATCTCCTCGCGGACGATATTCTCGGCCTTCCGCAGCGCCCGCAGCCCGAGCGGCAGGTAGGAATAGATCCCCGCCGCCAATTGCCGAGCAAGCCCGGCCCGCAGCAGCAGGATATGCGACGCGGCGGTCGCATCCTTGGGTGTTTCCTTGGTGGTTGGAATGAAGTATTTTCGCCATTTCATTACGTTGTTCTCCCTGACGCCGACAAAGCTGGCATTGTGACATGACGGGCGGGGGGATGCAAATTCGCGCCAGCGGCTTGGTAGTGTCGGGTCCGTGACAGAATCTGCGAGGTGTTGCGATACTGGAATGCGTGGCGACGCCCCCCAATCAGAACCGCGAGCGTAAGCGACCGGTCGCACGCGACGGGATGCCGCCATGTGCCTGACCCATCGCTAACGCTCGGGGTTCTGTTCAAAGACACGGCGCGGGCCGGGGATCGCGCCACTGGCCCGGCTACCGCTACGGGCCAGATTCGGCTATCGCGCGAGCACGAGATGCCCGCAGTTTCTGTCACACACCCAAAGCTGACCGCTGAAAGCTGATTGCTTGCCCCCCGCGTTGAACTGCCTACAATGGCTCGTTTCGGTCCCCGGCTTCGGATCGAAGCGGTGTGATCCGTACCTCAGGAAATCAGAAGTACCGATAAGTTTATGGAAACCGACTTTCGCCGACTCATCTTCGCCATGTTCGTGGCCTTCGCCGTCTTCATCGGCTATCGGCTGCTCGAGGCGAAGTTTTTCCCGTCCCCGTCGGAGCCGCCGCCCAGCGCCACTGAGGAGGAATCGCCGACCCCGGTCGCGACGTCACCAGCCCCGATCACGTCGGCACCGACCACGACGACCACCGCTCCCACGACCGCCGCTGCAATCACCACGAGCCCGACCCCCTTGCTTTCACTCGTGTCGGCTGAAGACGTCGGCCCGATCACACTCGGCGGCGATGAGGGGGATGCTCTGCGGCTCGTCCTGGACCCCCACGGCGGCTCCGTCGCGACGCTCGAGCTGTTCGCCAGGGATAAGAAGGGCCAGTTCGTCCACCGGGCCGAGCTGGGCGGGGTGGAGCCGTACAAACTGCTCTCCGCGGTACCCTCCGACGAGCCCCGGTACTTCTCATTCAGCACCCATCGGGTCTGGATCAAGGAATACGGCAACGAGAGCTGGAAGCTTGGCAGCCAGCCCTGGCAGGTCGCGCCAGGGCCCGCCGACACGGTCACTTTCACCACCGCCCTGTGCGGCGGCGACGGCCGCGAGCTGTTGCGCTTCACCAAGACCTATCGGCTCCGGGCCGGCCGGCCCGTGTTCGAGTTCGATCTCTCCGTCGAGAACCTCGGCCCCGAACCGCTCACCGTCTCGCTCGATCAGGACGGCCCCCTGGGGATCCGCAAGGAGCACTTGCAGTATGACATGCGCCAACTCCTGACGGCCCAATACGCGGAGGGCGCCGTCGAGCTCAACAAAGGCTATAAACGCGACAAGTTGGCGAAGGCCACCCGCGCCGGCGAGCCCATCCGGCTGCTCGAACCCGACCAGCAGGCCTTCATCTGGACGGCGCTGACCAACAAGTACTTCGGCGTCTACACCCGCCCGCTGCCGAAAACCGGCCACGTCCAGGATTTCGTCGCCGCCGTCTCCGGCCTGGTCGCCGACGAGCGCACCGAAGAGAACCTGGGGGACCTGCGGGCCCGGATCAAGACCGTCGAAACCGCGCTGCCGGCGGGCGGCCAAGTTGATTATACGTTCGAGGTCTACGCCGGGGCCAAGGACGCCGGGACCCTGGCGGCGGCGAACCCGGATTATGCCGATAGGACGAAGCTGTACTATCAGCTCGCCCAGTCCGCCGACCAGCGCTGCTGCTGCACGTTCCTCTGGCTCCAGAACGTGATGGTCTGGCTGTTGGAAACGGTACACGTCGCCGTCCGGAACTATGGCGTCGCGATCATCATTCTGGTGCTCATCGTCCGGAGCCTGCTGCACCCGCTCACGGTCTGGCAGCAGAAGTCAATGTTCCGCATGCAGGACTCGATGGCCAAGCTCCAGCCGAAGATGAGCGCCATCAAGGAGAAGTACGCCAATGACCGGGTCAAGCAGAACCAGGAGATGATGAAGATGTGGGGCGAGGCCGGCGTGAACCCGGCCTCGAACTTCGTCTCGTTCCTCCCGCTCTTTATTCAGATGCCGATCTTCGTCGCGCTGTGGACCGCCCTGAATACCGACGTCAACCTCCGCCACGCACCGTTTCTGCCCTGGTGGATCACGGACCTATCCGCGCCCGACGCGGCCTGGGTCTTCGCTCCCCCCGGGATCACCATCCCATTCCTGAGCTTGGCGCCCTACATCGGCAAGTGGTTCACCAATATCCCCTCGCTCAACCTGCTGCCGATCCTGATGGGCGTGAGCATGTGGCTCCAGCAGAAGTACATGCCCAAGCCGCACATGCAGGCCAAGCTCGAGGCCGCCAAGGAGGAGCGGGCCGCCGGCAAGCGGAAATCGGGGATGTCGCCCGAGGATCAGCGCCGTCAGCAGCAGATCATGATGTACATGATGTCCATCATGTTTCCGCTGATGCTGTACCATTGGCCGTCCGGTCTGAGCCTGTACTGGATGTCGACCAACGTCTTCGGCATCTGCGAATCGCTCATCGTCCGCAAGCAACTCGCACGGGAAAAGGAAACGCGCCGGCAAGCCGACCCCCAGCCGCCCAAGAAAGCAGGCTTGGTAAGCCGCATCTTCAAACGCATGGCCTCGCAGGCTGAAGAACTCCAGCGCAAAGCCGACGAGTTGACGAAAACGGAAGCGAAAAAAAAGGAAGAGAAGAAGAACAAGAAGAAGCGCTGATGCCCCCCGCCGACTGCGACCCACACCATCCCCAAACACGGCACGATCTGCTGGCCCTGGCCGAGCAGGCCGCCCGCGCGGGCGGTCAGGTCGCCCAGCGGCACTTCGGGCTCGACCTCGGCGTACGCCTGAAGGCGGACCGCAGCGAGGTCAGCGCAGCCGACGAGGCCGCCCAGAACGCCGTCATCGCTCACATCCAGGCCCATCGTCATGCCGATGCCTTCATCGTGGAGGAGTCGCTGGAATTGCCGGACTTGCCGTCACCCACGAACGACCGTCTGTGCTGGGTAATCGACCCGCTTGACGGTACCCGCAACTTCGTCCGAAACGTGCCGTTCTACACTTGCTCGGTCGCCGCGATGATCGACGGCCTGCCGCTCGTGGGGGCGATCTACGATCCGGAGCGAGAGATGCTGTATTCTGCCACCCGCACCGAGGGGCTCTTCATAAATGGCAAGCTCCAGCCAACCCGCGACGAAAACACTGCCCGCACCCGGGGGCTCAATCCCAGGCCGGTGGTGGCGATTCCATCCACCCCGCGCGGCGTCACACGCGCACTCGCCCTCACCTGGCTCGACCGCTTCGTCTGCCGGTGCCTGGGGTCCACCGCGCTGCACCTGGCCCTGGTGGCCGGCGGCGGTTTCAACGGCATGTTGGCAGACAACCCCCGCTTGTGGGACATCGCGGCCGGCTGGGTGCTGATCACCGCGACCGGCGGCAAGCTGACCTCGCCGAGCGGCGACCCGGTCTTCCCGCTCGACGTGGCGGCGTATACCGACGAAGAACTCCCCACCCTCGCCGCCCACGCCGCGGTCTACGACCAGCTCCTTGGTCGCTAACCCTGAGAATTCACCGCAGAGAACGCTGAGATCGCGGAGATAATGAGATAATTAGAACTGTGGCATGATGCTCTTTTATGCAGTCGTAAGAGTTTAGCCGTTTGCAAC
>JAGMDK010000605.1 GCA_023128695.1 Phycisphaerae bacterium | reverse complement strand
CACCCACTTGTTGACGCTCACCCGAAGCTCAAAGCTCAGCCGGCGCGCAAAGAAGCGGGGCGAAAGGAACGTTTGCGTCCACTTCGCCCCGCTTAAGCCGTTAAAGCACCAGGCAACTACGGGACAATGACCGAGTCCGTCTCCAACATCGGTCCGAGAAAATCGTTCGGGACCTCGCCGAGCAGCGAGTCTTCCAGATCGTCCGTGGACGACTGGATCGTGTAAATGTTGTCAAAATTCACACCCTCGATCGGCTTCTTCTTGAACTTCGCGTGCCCGTCCTGGAACAGACAGTTCTGACCTTCCTGGCTATGGATACTGCTGTTGTACGGTTTCCACTTGTCGTTATCCAACTGGAGCAGATCCGTAGCCGTGCTCGCACCCTCTATGACGAGCGTCTCGCCGGGGGGAAAGGGGTAGGGGCTGGTTTTCCCCGCATCCGGCGTCCGGGCGCCGTCGTCAAGCGGAAAGCCGGCCTGGAAAAACGGGCCCTTGTCCGCCAACAACACCATGCGGTTATCCAAGCTCTCGCTCGGCTTGCCCTTATCACCAAAGGGCAACTGGCTGCCATAACTCACGTACGGATAACCACGAAAGTCGAAACGGTCGACGCCGAGTTGGCACGCGTGGTCGTCGTCCCCGAGGTTCCGCAAGTTATCCTCGTTGTCGCTCGAACTCGGGCAGATGAACTGCCCGGGCGAGCAGGTGCTGTCAATGACGAGCATGAACAAGGCCCGGCTGGGGTGCACGGTCGCAGAGTCGAGACCGATCGTGGAGCCGTGCTCGATCGGCTCCGTCATCTGGTCCGACATGTGTCCGATGAACTCCACGCCGGTCGAATTTTCGGTGTCCGAGGGTGGCTCCGCATGGAGTGTGATCGGGTACCAGTCGGAGTTGTCGTTCGCATACACCTTCATGCCCTGCCCAATACCGCGCACATTCGAAGCGCACACGGCACGCTTCGTAATCTCGCGGGCACGTGATAAGCTGGGCAGCAGAATGGAGATCAGCAGGGCAATGATCGCCACCACCACCAGCAGCTCAATCAGGGTAAACGCCTTTCTCTTACTCATCGAAAACCTCCAGGCAATACCGTTCCCATGAACCACGTCCCGACCAGTTTGCCCCGCGGGCCAAGTGACTGATTGACGACCTGCATGTAAAAGAGCACCAACTGCACTTCTTCTCCTATTTCGCCCGCCACGCCGGGCACGTTTAGTATGCCCTCGGCGTGTGGCCGACTGGTCGCCGCGCCTGGGGCCTCTCCAGGCCTACACAGCCTGGATTGCCCTGCGACCGCATGGGAACCGGCCGCAACGCGGTTTATCCACACACATGTTGTAAATGTATCAGCAAGATACGTGGGCGCTACGCACCCATCTCTGCTCGCGCTCTGGCGCAGCGCGCAACAGCCATGAACAGAGATTCAAATGGAGGGAACGAACGTGGGGCACTTAGTATGAATGAGGGCAAGATGCGTTAATGATTCGCAAAAGCGTTATAAGTAGATGAATAAATAATACCTATCGAAACACCAGGACCCTCATCCGGTCCCATCCAATCTACCATAAGTAGGATAACATGGACTAGGCGTCTGTCAATCAGAATCGAGATAAAACTTCACTTCCCATTCACCTCAGCCGCCATGGGTCACCGGAATCCATTCCAACTCATGGAACTCCCGCCGCCCCACGCCGGCTTTGGCAGCGGCTTCCAGGCAAGGCACTTGAAACGTCTGATCCTGCCTCATAAAGATAATTGGCCACCTCTTCCGCCGCCTGCCTTCACAAAGCCAACGCTGTGAAGCCTACGTCCAGAAGCTCGCTGATTTTCCCAGTCGCACTGATTGAAAACGCTGCCCTCGCCTATCTATAAACCCGGTGAGCTGCTAGTATTGGCATAGCAGCGATCCCTCGCTTGACGGGTAGCGTCATGAAAGGGAGGGCGAAGCTCCTGCTGAACCGTGGCGTCAATGGCTCGGCAGAGGCGCCTCGCCCTCCCGTTTGTGGCATTCCCGCTTGACACGACGCCGATGAGTATGTTCCCTCGCGTGAACACTTGTGTCCAATGCGTTGCCGAGTGAACAGTCCGCTCAGCATGTTCGTACCGTACCGGGCGAGGCGCGCGTCGCCGTAAGTCGCTGCACACACTGATGTTACACGTATTTCGCTGTGGAGGCCTCTGTTGCGGCACGTGCCTTGCACAGCCCATGGGTGTTATGTGACGGGCAATGCGGAAATGAACTGTTCGCCGCTTAGCGGCATCGAAAAATAAATGGTTCCCCTGATTCACGCGAGGTTACAATGAAGCAACACTTGAGCAAGACTGAGTTTCTGCAAAAGGTCTTCGACTTCGAGCAGCACAAGGAATGGCGATTTGAGGGCGACGTGCCGTGTATCGTCGACTTCTCCGCGGACTGGTGCCAACCCTGCAAGCTGCTGGGGCCGATCTTGGATGAACTGGCCAAGGAATATGACGGGAAAATCAACATCTACAAGGTCGATACCGGTGCTGAGCCGGAACTGGCCGCGGTCTTCGGCATCCGAAGCATTCCAACGATGCTCTTTGTGCCGAAGAAGGGCAAGCCTCAGATGACGGTTGGAGTCATACCCAAGGGAACGATCAAGAAGGCAATAAGGGACGTTATGGGTGTGGCTGAACCATGATCGGCGTTAGTATACTGTGCCCGACATGCGTCGGCGGCCGGACGCGCCGATACGGCAGATGATCCGCGAGAGGGAATGAGATCGATGGGTATTTTTGATAAGCTCTTTCGCCGTCATCCGCCGGAATCGGCTGCGAACCTGGGTCGCAACGATCCCTGCTGGTGTGGCAGCGGGAAGAAGTACAAGAGGTGCCATTACGAGGCGGACCGGAAGTACTTCTCTCGATCCTTGAAAACCGCTTGCAAGGGCCCCATATGAAGCGGGTAAACGGCGTGAGTTTCACGCCCTTGGATTGTACAAGGTAGACGACCATGGCGTGCTGAAGTACTCCGAGGGCGTTCCCAGGAGTTCGCGGAGTTCGCGCCACTTCCTCCACAGGTTGGCACTCGAGATCGTACATCCGTACCACCCGGCGATACGCCCCCGGATACGGCAGCGAGCCGTCGGCCAGGCCGGTGGCGATCTTGAAAGCCCATCCGCCCACCAGGAGGACCAGCAACGCCAGAAAGATACGGTAGGGATTGATCAGCCAGAACGTAGTTAGGGGCCAGTGCCCGCGAATGAGGGTCCAGATACAGATCACGACCAGGGCAATCGTGCCCAAAGCTAGCATGAAGCCCGCCGGCTGGACGTAAAATGCCCGTAGCCATTGACCCCGCACGACATGGGAGAAGGAAGTCGTCATGCCGCAGGTCGGGCAGGGCAACCCGGTCATGACGAGCATCCCGCACGGTCCCGTGCCGAACAGGGCCTCGTGAGTGCCATAGCCGCGGGGGGCCGGGGCCAGGTAGAGGGCCAACCCCAGCACGGCCAAACAGCCGACCAGAACCAGCGTAGCCCAGAGCCTCACGGCAATGGGCCTGGTCACGGGGCGCGCCGTAACAGGTGCTGCACTTGCTTCATGCAGCGCATCACCCGCGTCAATGCCTTCGGCGTCGAGGTTTTGTTTGGGACTGCTCATCCGCTACCTTCGACGAGGCCGGGTCACCTTCCGGGCCGTGGTAGCCGGGCTCTTGCGACGCGGCAGTCGCTCCGACAAGATCTTGGTAGCTTTCCTGATATCCGTGATGCAGAACACGCCGGTGGTTTTCCCGCCGGGCGCGCCGGTTGTGCAGTAGGCATAGTTCACTCCGATGTGATTGGCGGCCATTCGTGCCACGACATCGGCCAGGGCTCCGGGGCGGTTCGGCAACAGGGCCAGCAGGACAATGGTTTCCGCGGTGGGAACATTGACGGCCGCGAGGCTCTCACGAGCCCGTTCGGCATCCTCCGCGACGACGCGCAGCACGCCGTGCTCGGTGGAATCCATCATGCTCATCGCGACGATATTGATTTTATCGTCGGCGAGCCGCTGGCAGATCTTCGCGAGGATCGCGGGCTTGTTGGCCAAGAAGACTGAGAATTGGGTATCGGTCCTCATCGTGCCGTTGTTGGCTTTCATCGCTCTGGCTCCTTTGACCATGAAACGCCTTCCCAAAACGCAGTATACCACTTTTCCGAGCTTGGGTCGTCAACCCCCTTGATGAAGTGGTTCTAGTGCCGTTTCAGAAAACATCTGGCGCCCGTCGGGAGGGCGAGGCTCCTGCCGAGCCGCGGCTCGCCGGGAGGCTCGCCCTCCCTAAGCAACGGACTTTTTCTGAAATTGCTCTAGTCCCCCCTGCGAGAGGGGACGGTTCAGAATCGCGGGCTCTCAGGGAATCCGTGAAGAAAAAAAAGAGGGCACCAGGTGCCTTAAGGCGTCCCGGTGCTCTCCGGAGGGGAAAGAAGCCAGGTACTTCTGACCTTGCTCAGCAAGGTCTGGTATTAACTCCACCTAATTATTCACTCAGTGAAGAGTCCGAGTCAATCACGACCTTGAAAACGCCGTATCGGACCTCATCGCATTCGCCGTAGGTATCATCGGGAAATCTTGATGAAAAGATTAGTGAATTCGCAAAAAACGCGCGGTTGTCGCGCGTGCGATTAAGAAGCATAGCCTCTTTCCCCCCAATGGGTTATGTGTAAAAAGCACCTTGTGAATGAACGTTTTTAGGAAGCACTGTCAATAAAAAAAGTCGGCGAAACCGTGCCCGGACATCCATTATCGCGAAGTCTATTTCCCGACACAAAACTGTGAAAAAACACGCGCTAGGATGTCTTCGTCTATGGGACGATACTTGGCACTCGCCAGCAGATCACACGCCACGCGGAGTTCCAGGGCCACCAGCTCGGGCGACTGCATGTCCGATAATTGTTGAGCGGCAATGACCCGTGCTCGTCGAAGGGCCTCCGAGACGGCGAGCAGGTCAGTGCCACTGGCCGAAATCGCCCCGGGCCTGGCGAGCCGATCCAGGCGGGCCGTGAGCAGGGCACGCAGCCGCGAGAGCCCGATATCGTCCTTCACGCTAACCTCGACGATGTCCTCGAACGTCGCCGCAATCGTGTCCGGCGGGTGCTGCGCGGCCAAATCCACCTTGCTCCAAACGAGCAGTAGCCGCTCAGGTGAGAGCTGCCGACACGACGCGGTTTCGTGGTCGTCCCAGGCGGCATCGGCGGCGTGAATCCACAGCACCAGATCAGCTTGCCGTGCGGTTCGTTCGGCCGCCAAGTGGGTGGCTATTTCGAGGTCGGCGGCGCTGCTTCCCAGGCCGGCACAGTCTTGGAAGAGGGCGCGGTGACCACCAAGCTCGATCTCAGCCGACAGAACGTCCCGGGTCGTGCCGAGCACCGGCGAAACAAGCGCTCGCTCCGTTCCGAGCAAGCTATTGAACAGCGTGCTTTTGCCGGCGTTGGGCAGACCCACCAGCGCGATGTGCGGTTGACCGGCCAGCGGCTCGTCTGGGCTGCCGAGCGCGGCACGATCCAGTTCGGCAAGCAGCGTGTCGAGTTCCTGAACGACCTCCGCCGGGGAGATGAAGCGAATGTCCTCCTCCTCGACGAAATCGATGCCGGCCTCGATGAGGGCCAGCAGGCCGGTGCTGCGTTCGGCGAGGTCGTCGGCGAGGCGGCGTTGCCTACCGCGGGTCAGACGCGCCGCTTGGCGGACGACGGCCTCATGCTCGGACTGCATCAGCCCCAGAACGCCTTCGACCTGCCGCGCGTCGAGTTTGCCCAGGATGAACGCCCGGGCGGTGAACTCGCCCGGCAAAGCTCGGCGGGCGCCCATTTCAATCAACCGGGCCGAAAGCTCACGTAGCAACGGCAGACAGCCGACCGTGTGCACCTCGACCACGTCCTGTCCGGTGTAACTGCGCGGGGCGGAGAACCAAAAAACGGTCGCAGGCAGGGTTTGGTCGCTGTCAAGCCGGAGCCGGGCCGAGGTCCAGGCCGGCCGGTCGGCGGCGGGCGTCGTGCCCAGACGCCGCAATAGCTCGAAGCTGTTCGGCCCGCTCAGACGGATGATTCCGATCGGCGTCGACTGCCAGCCGCTGGACACGGCAACGATGCTGTCGTCGATGAGCGGTGCTTGCATGGGATGGCACTCTGGTGACAAGTCCGTGGCAGGGAGGGCGAAGCTCCCGCTGAGCCGCGGTTTTGTTTTTTGGCCTTGGCAGGGAGGGCGAAGCTCCCGCTGAGCCGCGGCTTTGTTTTTCGACCTTGGCAGGGAGGGCGAAGCTCCCGCTGAGCCGCGGCTCGGCAGGAGCCTCGCCCTCCCGTTCACTCGTCCTCCCGTTGAGCCGCGGCTCGGCAGGAGCCTCGCCCTCCCGTTCACTCGCCCTCCCACTCTGAGCCGCGGTACCCCCTTTTCACTTTTATCACCTTATCACCTTATCACCTTATCACCACATAACACTGCCCGATACAGCGTATCCCGCTCTACGGGCTGGCAGCCGGCTTCGCGCAGCAGGCGGCGGATTTGCGGGACGGTCATTTCCTGGCGGGTGGTGCCGCGGCCTTCGCGTTTGGTGATGTCGTACCAGACGACGGTGCCGTCGAAGTCGTCGACGCCCCAGTTCAGCGCGACCTGCGCGAGTTGCGGGGACTGCATGATCCAGAAGGCCTTGACGTGCGGGAAGTTGTCGAGCAGCAGGCGGGAGACCGCGAGCGTGCGGAGGTCGTCGAGGCCGGTCGGGCCGGGCAGATGCGCGAGCGCGCTGCCGTCGGGGATGAACGAAAGCGGCACGAAGCATTGGAACGCCGCCGGGTGCTCGGCCAGGGAAATGTCCTGTTGCTTGCGCAGCTTGATCATGTGCTGGATGCGTTCCTCGACTGATTCAACGTGCCCGTAGAGCATGGTGGCGTTGGTGGGGAGGCCGAGCCGGTGGGCGGCCTGATGCACGTCGAACCACTGTTCTTCGCCGACCTTGGTTTGGAACGTCTCATCGTGGACGCGGTCGTCGAAGATTTCGGCCCCGCCGCCGGGGAGGCTGTCGAGCCCCGCTTCCTTGAGCGCGGTAAGCACCTCCGCGATGCTCAGCCGTGGCCGGGCGATGCGTGTGAAATGGACAATCTCGATGGCGGTAAAAGCTTTGATGTGCAGGCTGGGGCAGTGCTGCTTGATGGCGCGGCACAGGTCGGTGTAGTACGAGAACGGCAGGGTCGGATGGAGCCCGCCGACGATATGTACCTCGGTCGCCCCGCGTTGGGCGGCCTCGACGGCCTGGGCGACGATTTCGTCCACGGAGAGGGTGTAACCGTCCGCGACCTGATCGCCACGCGGGTTGTAGGGGCGGCCAAACGCACAAAACTTGCATTTCAGCACGCAGAAGTTGGTGTAATTGATGTGCCGGTTGATGTTGTAGAACGCCCTCAGGCCGTGGCGGCGTCGGCGGGCCAGGTGGGCCAGTTCGCCGAGCGTAAAGAGGTCCCGGGTCCGATAGAGCGTCAGGCCGTCGGCGGGGCTGAGCCGCTCGCCGGCGAGGACTTTCGCGCGAATCGGTTCGAGAGCCGGATCGCCGGGTTGTTGTGTCACGGAGTCCATCGGATTCCTGGTTCGTCTGTGAGACGACAGCGTCATTCCGACGCTGGCGACGCGGGAAGGGATTCCCGCCAACAGAGGTGCGAGAAAGGATTCTCGCACCAGCACCCGTCACAATTCACCGCACCTTGGCGTCGGATTTACGTATAAGTATACTGTAGACCGGCCCGAAGAATCCCGGTGAGCAGGAACAAAACTTGCTAGTGCTCTGTCTCGCATCGCTT
>JAGMDK010000604.1 GCA_023128695.1 Phycisphaerae bacterium | reverse complement strand
CGATACCGTGCTTACTCGGTCCCGATCTCACCGAGGTCCGGACCGCATCTCACCGAGACGCGGACGCTATCTCCCTGAGGGGCGGACCGTATCTCGACGAGACGCCGGCAAGATCGCCCACTACGTGCTGCGCGGGATCAGCACGAGCGGCGAAAATGGGGTGTGCAGCGAGAGGGCCAGCGCGACGACCGAGGCGTTGGCGCCGTCTCGTCCGGCTGCTTGGTGCTGGCGCGTTCCGCGTTGAGCCCGCACGGGTAACTCAAGCTCGGTCCGACATTGGAGGCTTGGCTATGAAGACGAAAGAAAAGCGCGATGGCATCGAGTTCACTGCAATCACATCGGATGAACTCAGCCCACTGACGGGAGTTGCCGCGTCGCTAGACAATCAGTGGATACCGCAACGGCTTCTGGATGAGTTGGTTAGCAAACAGAAACCGCTTTCGGCAATTCGGGCGACACGTGAGAAGTTGGTCAGAGCCGAGTTCGTCCGTTCGCTTATCAACTGCGAGCAAGTCGTCGTGAATAGGGCGTATTTCCACAACAATCCAGTGCTCGCTTCCTGCTATCAGCTTGGTTCGGGCGAGCGCGAGACAATGAAAGCGCTTCTAAACGAGGAGGTTTTGGTTCCTTACCTCTACAACGAAGATAGCCCCGCTCAACGACCGGGATACGCTGTGGATCCTGCGCTCCTTGACGCATGGCTTGGTCTGTGCGGAGACACGTGCATGCCGTGTGTTCGCCTTTCCTGGGATGGTGATGCGAACAAAAGGCTCATTCGCACGCATCTCCAGGAACGCTTTCACGCGTTCGCACAGACCCTGAACGTGCCCGACCCGTCGTTCTGGGCAAATGCCTTCCTCATTCCACACCTGGAGAGGGAGTTTGCAAACCGCCTGACGCAAGTCGCTCAGCATTGCGTGAATGCACCACGCAACAACAAGCTCACGGACAGGCAGAAACTGTACGAGGAGTTTGTGGCTGCGGACAAGAACTCGGTGCTTGATCTCGTGATCGCCAGCGAGTCGAAGAAACCCTTCGCATGCCAAATCAAACAGCTGTTAGACTTGCGCTACAACTGCAATCTCTCCGACGCCTTGCAATGCCATGCCCTTACAGGAAGAGATTCGATACCGCGTGTCTTCCTGCAGGAGTGGGAGCCGCGCGTACAGAAGGTGGCGGCCGACACAGATGCGATCCTCAGCATCCTTAAAGCGGTCCATTTCGATCTGGTGCAGCGTGTGCTGTATTCTACGGAACTCGACAGGCTTCCTCTTCGGATAGTCAGGGCTCTTAGGGCAACTGAGCCGTGGAGAGACTATCGAAAAGCGGGGATCTCCCTGCTCGAAAGCAGTGGAGAGTGGACGTCGAATGCTGAGGAACTGTTTCAACGGTACGTCGGCGTGACAGGGGCACTCCACGATCTCCTCGAAGACGAAAAGGTCGATGATCTCTTGACGATTGCAGAGAAGGCGAAGCCGGTAGTTGAGTTCGCCTTCGATTTCGCGGGCGTCACAGCCTCAGTTCTATGGCCGGACAAGGGGGTTCCGTTCCTGTACTTTGGCGCGAAGTGGGGTGGTCGAGCGGTTTCAAACAAGGCTCCCTTCATCGGACGGATAGTCGTGCGTGCCGGCGATGACCGAGACGGGCGAGGCAAAGCGCTCTTGGACATACCTTTCCTTCAGCAACGTCTTGAGGGAGGTCACGATCAATGGGATGGCTTCGTCTCGAAACTCAAGGAGAGCTTCGGAAAGCCCAGGGACGAACAGAAAACTAGCAAGCAGCATGAGGCTAGAATCAACGAGACGGAGTCCGCAGATGGCTAGCCAACAAGTCACGGATGGCCTTCGGCGATACCGCGAACTTGTGCAGAAGGTGCCCGAACGCTTCTCGAACCCTCAGGATGCCGGCTTTGAAATCTTGCTCGGGGAAGTTGAGATTCGAGAGGCGATGAAGGAGCAGCGGAGCCGTCTGGAGGCTAAGGGCCTGCCTACCTCGTGGTCGGACATTGGGGTCGTGTTCGAGGATGAGTACCTACTGGTCTTGAGAGACGCGGTTCGGTTTCGGGATGGCACGACACGGACATATCTCCGGATTATCGACCGGCCGGAAGCGGGGCGCGGGGTTGTGATCCTGGCAACCTCCCAACAACGCATTATCCTCGTGCGACACTTCCGGCATGCTACGCGGGACTGGCATCTGGAACTGCCCCGGGGTTTCGGCGAGCCGAACGTCTCCAACGAGGAAAACGCCAGACGTGAACTTCTGGAGGAGGTTGGAGCGCAGGCGGGGAGTTTCACGACGCTCGGCTACATGCACATCGACACGGGGATGTCGAGCACGCACGTCGCTCTGCTCTACACGGAGGTCGGCAGCGTCGGGGCCCCTGAACGTGTCGAAGGAATAGACAGTATCAAACAGATTCCTCTGCCGGAGTTCGAGGACATGGTCCGGGATGGCAGGATCACGGACTCATTTACCCTCTGCGCCTATGCAAGGGCGAAGCTACTTGGGATGTTATGAGGTGCGGTGGCACTGCTGACCCTTCGGCTGCGCTCAGGGCAGGCACAGCAGCAGCACGCCGGCGGGCGAGTATGCTCGCTCCACCCTGAACCCTGAACCCTACGTCCGGCACGGAGACCGGACGCTACGTCCTGAACCCTCCGCAGGCACACGCGGCTTCGAACAACGGCGAGAAGCCGATCAACCTGTTCCAGCTCGGATGCCTGTTCGTGATCCCGTCTCCGTCGTACGCGAACGCGTCTTGGCCCTGGGGAAATCGGGGGACAGGGAAATCGGGGGACACCATACTAATTACTTGACATGTGAGCCAGCTAGGGTCCGCCCTGCTGACCACGCTGGGCTTATAGAAAAGACAGTTCAGCGGACGGCGAGTCTAATTGAGCAGGACCGGGTGCGGTACTATCATATTGAGGATACACTCCGGGGCTTGCGTATATATTGGTGGAGGTACGCTGATGTCATTCCTCGACCGCCAGATCAATCACACCCGTCGGCGACTGAGCGGGAACGTGCTGCTGCAACGCCTCAGCATCGGCGTACTGCTGGCCGCGGGGCTGTGGGCCCTCACGATCATCATCGTCCGGCTTTTCGCGCTGAACCTGCCGCTCTGGCAGGGAGGTTGGATCGCGGCCCTGGTCGCCCTGCTCGTGGGCGTGATCGGCTTGGCGATCGCCAGACCGAGTGCCCTGCAAGCCGCGGTGGAGCTGGATTCCGCGGCGGGCTTGAAAGAGCGGCTGAGCACGGCTTTGCTGGTTCGCCGAGATACGGATCCCTTCGTTCGGGCCGCGGTCGAGGATGCGGAGAAGGTTGCCAGTCATGTGCACGTGCCGACACATATTCGGTACCGCGCGCCGGCCCTCTGGCCCTGGTCGGCCGCGACGGTCCTGGCGGCCCTGATCCTGGCTTGGCTGATGCCGACAGTCGATCTGCTGGCCGACGAGACCGACCCGGAGGCCCACGTGCCGCGGGCGGTGGTCGAGGCGGAGCACAAGGTGATCAAAGCGGAGTTCGATAAAAAGCTCGGCCAGATCAAGGAGTTGGCCCAGGGCGACCGTGAGCTCAAAGCGATCATCGAGGACATCGAGCCGATGGAGATGCCGGAGCATCCCACGGTCACGCCCGACGACATTCGCCAAGACGCCGTGCGCCGCATCGACGACATTCGCGACAGGCTGAAGGAGAAGCTCGAGGCGGACGAGACGAACTCGCTGAAACAGACGAAACGCCTATTCCAGCAGCTCAACCCGCCGGGGAGCCAGAAGGCCGATAACAAACTCGCTCAAGCGTTGGCAAATGGCGATTTCAAGGGTGCTCAGGAGGCCCTAAGGGAACTGGCCAAGAAAATGGATGAGGCGGCCCAGAACGCCAACGAGCCGGAGGCCCAGCAGAAACTCGCCCAAATGCAGCAGCAACTCCAGCAGATGGCCGACCAGCTCGCCAAGCTGGGCGATACCGTCGAGTTGCAGAAAGAGCTAGAGGAAAAGGGCTTGTCTGAAGAGGAAGCCCGGAAGCTGCTCGAGCAGATGGCGAAAACCGATCCCAAGCAGCTCGAGAAGGAGTTGCAAAAACGCCTCGGCGAGAAAGGGCTCTCACAAAAGCAGATTCAGGAACTGGCCCAGAAAATCCGCCAACAGCAGAAAAAGATGCAGCAACAGCAGCAGGCCAGGCAAAACAGCCAGAACCTCAGCCAGGCACTGCAAAAAGCTGCCCAGGCGTGCCAACAGTGCCGCACTCCCGGCAGCACCGGCTCCGGCGGCTCCCAGCCCGGCAATGCCCTCTCCGACGCGATCTCACAGCTTTCCGACCTGGAGGTCAGCGAGCAGTTGATGAACGAGCTCGAGGCGCAAATCTCCGACTTTCAGAACATGCGCGATGATATCTGCCAGGGCGGGATGAACCCCGGCTACCAACAACCCGGACGGCGCCCGCAAGGCCCTATTGGTTCACAGGGCCCGAATGCCGGGCTAGGTTTGGGCGCGCGGATCGGGAAGGAGAAAGTACCCTACCAACGTGACCCGACGAAAGCCAAATCCCGCTTCCAGAGCGGAACTATTATCGGGCGTATACTGGTCGAGGGTCCGCAAGTCCGCGGCGAGGCCACTGACGAAGAGTATGACGCCGTCAACTCGGAAGTCCGCGACGCCCTGGACGCCGTCGCCCGCGAGGAAGTCCCCCGCCAATATCAAAAGGCCGTACAGGCCTATTTCGAGCGCTTGGCGGGCATTATGCGCAAGCAACAGACCGAGGAAGATTCGCCGCAAGCAGACGAATAGTGCTCCATTACGCATCGCTTGATGGGTGGCACGGCTGTGTCAGCCGTGTATAAGTCGCAGGTATTCACGGCCGACACGGCCGTGCCACCCATCGCATCATGATTCAAGGTGGTGCGGGCCTCCGTGCCCGCGACTGGCGGGCAGGGACGTCCGCCCCACCGGCTGGGTGGCCCATCGTTGTTACTTGAAGTCGCGGAGGTTCAGAATCAATTCGACTTCGCGCAGCCGCTTGCGCGTTCGTCTGAGGAACTGTACGAGGTCCGTTTTCCCGCGGCGTAACCCCCGTCAATTGCTCCAGGCGCGCGATGCGGTCGTCCGCGTCGCGAATCACCGTTTCAAGCTTCATGAACTCGGTATCGACCTGGGCGTTAATGCGGCGGGAGACGTCTTCGAGTTGGAGTAGAACCTCTTCCATCGAATGCTGAACACCGCGCTGGTCACGCAGACGGGCCAGTTGTTCGCGCGTCAGGTCGCGCGTGGTGGCCCGGCGTTGTTGTGACCGCCGCGGCATCGAAACCGACAGCATCACGAGACACAAGACGGCCAGCAGATAGAGGAAGCCGTTATCCATGGGAGCCAACCTGTCACGCCACGTCGCCCCTTGCGGCACGGTCGGGGCGCGCAACCAGAGCGGGCGTATCTTATGGTTATCGGCACGGTTCGGGTCTTAAATGCACTGCTCGCGGCTCTCCGCGCGGGCTTCAGGCCTTGCTGT
>JAGMDK010000603.1 GCA_023128695.1 Phycisphaerae bacterium | reverse complement strand
GTGGGTGGGGCGGGCCTCCGTGCCCGCCAGTACGGTCCGCTGGCGGCCACGGAGGGCCGCCCCACCGGTTTCCCACGAATTAAACAATGTTACAACCTGAGCGACAAGTTTACGAATCCGGGCAGCCCGCGAGGGCCAGGCCAGCCGGGGGGGCGTATCCCGAGAAAGGCAGCGATTACGCGGCCCTTTGGAGCGGGCGGCCAAGAGAGTCCGGCGCTACGCTACCAAGCACAACTGCCGGCCTGTCGCCATCGCACAACCCACACCGCGGCGACAGGAACTGACGAGAATCCAAAGAGCTGTTCGTGCCGCGGAGCGCGGAATGTGCAACTGAGCAGTTCTGCGCCATTACCCGTAAATGGATAATCGAACCGGATGCTCCAAGCTGCAATCGCAGCGAAAGCCGCTCCCGGACTATATTACCGGATTTGGCGTTACTTGCAGCCGTCGTTTCCGCTTAGTGAGAGTAGATGGTCGATCGGTTAGTGAACCTTTTTCCGCCGGTTGTCGGCGTTTGGCAACTGGAAGAACTGGAGAGACTCCGGTCCGGGCAGCACGTGTCGCGCTGACGCCGCCGGACGCAGTTGCTCCCTGTTAGTACAAGGTTCGGAGGCCGCGTTGTATGTCGTTGTTATTCTCAACAGACGCCAATCGAACGAACCCCGCGGGGAACGGGCCAATGTCTGTAAAGGAGGACAGTCCCATGTCGCGCTCCATTATCTCTCACCAGTTTGTCGTCTTTCTCGTCGTCGTGGCGTTCATCTTCACTGTCGCACCGGTTGCATCCTTCGCAGATCTGCCCAGTTTCTTTGATTTGCGCAACGTGGCTGGCGAAAACTACGTGACCTCGGTCAAAGAACAAGAAGGTGGCACCTGCTGGACGCACGGCGCCATGGCTGCCATCGAGGGTAACCTGCTCAGGACTGGCAACTGGGCGGCTGCCGGTGAGATTGGCGAGCCCAATCTGGCTGAGTACCACCTCGATTGGTGGAACGGTTTCAACCAGCACAACAACGATGACATCGACCCGCCCTCCGGCAGCGGACTCGAGGTGCACTACGGCGGCGACTACATGGTCACGTCCGCGTACCTCACCCGCGGCGAAGGCGCCGTGCGTGATGTCGACGGGCAATCCTATTGGCAGCCGCCGCTACGATCCGATCCCAGCTACCATTACTACTATCCGCGCGACATCGAGTGGTACGTGGCGGGTGCCGACCTGAGCAACATAGACACTATCAAGCACAAGCTCATGACCCAGGGGGTCATCGGGACCTGCATGGCTTACGGCGGTTTCTTCATGCCCGGCTATGTCCATTACCAGCCACCCGGTAGCGTGATGCTCCCCAATCACGCGGTCGCGATCGTCGGCTGGAGCGACAACATGGTGACCCAGGCCCCGCAACCCGGCGCCTGGCTGTGCAAGAACAGTTGGGGTAACTGGTGGGGACTCGACGGTTACTTCTGGATTTCCTATTATGACAAGTGGTGTTGCCAGGAGCCCCAAATGGGCGCGGTGTCCTTCCAGAACGCCGAACCGCTGGCGTACGACCATATCTACTATCACGATTATCACGGTTGGCGTGATACAAAGACCGATTGCACCGCCGCCTTCAACGCCTTCACCGCCGTCGAGGATCACGCGCTCAGGAGTGTGAGCTTCTTCACGGCCGCGGACAGCGTGACGTATACCGCGAAGGTCTACGACCGATTTGAAGGCGGGCAGTTACTGGACGAGCTCGCCACGCAGACCGGCACCCACTCGTACACCGGCTTCCACACTATCGATCTCGATCCCCCTGTGATACTCACGGCGGGCGACGACTTCTTCCTATACGTCGAGTTGTCGGCGGGCGGCCACCCGTTTGACCGCAGCTCGGACATCCCGGTACTACTGGGCTCGTCCCAGCGCGTCTGGGTGGACTCCGCGGCGGCGCCCGGCCAGAGTTATTATCACGACGGCATGGGGTGGGTGGATTTCTACGACTTTGATTTCGGCAATCCGGAGATGAATGCGACCGCCAACTTCTGCATCAAGGGCCTGGCCATCGAGGCGACGGGTGATCTGCGGGTCCACCCAGAGGGGGATTTCCATTCGGGAGGGCTGATGGGTGGTCCATTCTCGCCTGCCAGCCATGTTTACGAGTTGGAGAGCAGGAGCTTGCAGCCCATAGACTACGAAATAACGCTGGCCCCGGCCGCTGACTGGATAACGCTCTCGGGCAATAGCACCGGCACACTCCTCCCGTTGGAGGCCAGCGAGGTTACGATCGAGATCAACAGCGCTGCGAACCTGCTGCCGGCCGGCGAGCACATCGTAACGGTTTCATTCACGAACATGACCGATCATCACGGCGATACGACGCGCCAGGTCTTGTTGACCGTCGGGGCGACGCTTCATGTGCCCGGGGATTACACCACGATCCAAGCCGCCATCGACGCCGCGGTGGACTATGACTATGTGTTGGTGGCTGATGGCATATACACTGGCGTCGGTAACAAGAACCTCGATTTCGCCGGCAAGGTAATTACGGTCCGGAGTGAGAACGGCCCAACATACTGCATTATCGACTGTGAGGGCAACGGCCGCGGGTTTTACTTCCACAGCGGCGAGGGACCCGACTCGATCGTCGACGGGCTGACGATCACGAACGGAAGTAACTATCGCGGCGGCGGCATCAGTTGTTGGCACTTCAGCAGCCCGACGCTCACCAACTGCACCATCAGCGGGAATTCGGCTGACTACGGCGGCGGCGGCGTCAGCTGCGACTGCTGCAGCAGCCCGAAGCTCACCAACTGCACCATCAGCGGGAATTCGGCCAGCAATGGCGACGGCGGTGGCGTCTTCTGTTACCACTACAGCAACCCGACGCTCACCAACTGCACCATCAGCGGGAATTCGGCCAGCAATGGCGACGGCGGCGGCGTCTGCTGCGATTATTACAGCAGCCCGACGCTCGCCAACTGCACGATCAGCGGGAATTCGGCCAGTAATGGCAACGGTGGCGGCGTTTACTGCTGCTCTTACAGCAGCCCGATGCTGACCAACTGCATGATCAGCGGGAATTCGGCCAGTAATGGCGACGGCGGCGGCATTGTCTGCGATCTTAGCTTCCCGACTCTCACCAACTGCACGCTGGCCGCCAACACTGCGAATCTCGGAGCCGCTCTGGCCTGTGATTCATATCAACAGTCGTACCCCAGCGTCGTGATGATGTCGAACTGCATCCTGTGGAACTGTACTGACCAAATCTGGAACAACGACGGATCGACGCTGACCTTGACTTATTGCGACGTCCAGGGCGGCTGGCCGGGCACTGGCAACTTCGACGCCGACCCGCTGTTTGTCGATCCCGACGGGCCGGACAACGATCCGGCCACCTGGGAGGACAACGACTATCGACTCCTGCCCGGCTCGCCGTGTATCGACGCGGGTGATCCGGCGTTCGTCGGTGCTTGGACGCTGGTGGATCTCGACGGCAACGCCCGGTTGTGGGATGGCGACGGCGACGGCACGCCGATCGTCGACCTGGGCGCCTACGAGTTCGGCGCTCCGCCGCTGTGTTTCGGCGACAGCAACTGCGACGGCGTCATCAATTGGCGTGACGTCGACTTCTTCGTCGCGGCGATGAACGACAACCTGGCGGCGTGGGAGGCCATGTTCGTGCCCGGTTCACCAACGTGCGCGTTTGGCAACAACGACGTCAACGCCGACGGAACGGTGTCGTGGCGTGACATCGGCCTGCTGCTGGGACTGCTGGATACGACGTGTCCGTAGCTGCGTAGTGTGCGTCCCGGACGCACCTTCTTTCTGCTTGAAAGCAGCCGAGTAGCGTCTGGTCATCAACCCGACGCACCGGGAATCGAACACATGTCGGGTCGATGACTCAACCTACGTTCTGCGCTCAGTGCAGGCACGGCAGTGACACACACCGAATCCTGAACCCCGACCCCTGAACCCTCCGTAGCGTGCCGGTTCGGCAGGATGTCGATTTGGCGAGGACTATCGTAATGCTGTGCTGTATTCGCTGGGCTCGTTTTTACGGCACCTCCTTTGCGAGCTGGCGGATTGCCGGCGGCAAACGTGTTCGGGCGTGTGGCTACCGGCACCCGCTCGGCACGCCAGCAACGGACGCCGCGTCCGCGGGGAAGCCGGTTTTCGTCCATCCGCCGGGGGACCGCGGCGCGGCTGTCTGCGGCTTGTATGGAGAGCTATCGAGCGGTCATCGATCCGGTCTTAATTGATCAATAAGCGGGTCTCGAAGGCCGATCGAGATTCGCTTTACTGCCGGTCGAATCGGCGGTTTTTTAGGGATTTGATCGGGGGATTGGGTAATCCCCGATTTTATTTTCACTGTCATTTGCCTGTGCGCACTGTCATTTGGGTGCGCGCGGACCAGACCACGCGCGGACCAACCAATTATAGGATTTCTGAGAAAAGAGTTGCGTTGCGTGGAGACAAGTGGTATACTATCCCTATATAGATCAGGCAAGTGGAGTAAAGTGGGTCCAGTTGGCGGCGGCATCATGTTCCTGGCAGGGACGCACGAGTTGACGATCGATAGCAAGAACCGGCTCTCGATCTCGTTTGCGATCCGCCGGAAGCTTGATGGAGAACGCGACGGGCACGCGTTTTACGTCGTGCCCGGACGTCGACGTGCGACGTTGGCGCTGTATGCGGAGAAGTATTATGAGCGGCTACGCGCCGATTTGCCAGCCGACGATAGCTTATCGGACGACGCCTATGCCTATCGACAGTTCGAATATTCGCAGAGCGCGCTGCTGGACCCCGACAGTCAGGGCCGGGTGTTGATTCCGGAACGGCTATTGAAGCGGGCCGGGCTCGGGAAAGACGTGGTGTTGATCGCGGTTCGGGATCATCTCGAACTCTGGCGCCGCGAGGACTTCGAGGCGTTCGAAGGGACCATGTGGCCTGAATACCCCGAGCAGCGGGCCAAGGCGGTGCAGGAGATGAAGGTCCTCGGCCGCGAGCAGGACCGCGAGGAAAAGTCACCGGCTGCGTAGCAGGGCCGGTTCGCGATAAAACTTTGTTGGGTTTCGCGAGGGCGGGTTGCGGCGACGCGTAATATCGTTGCCGCCGCCGCAACCCATCATACTATCGGTGGCGGTGCGAGGAAGCCCCGCAGTGGGTATCGGGACTTCGATCAGCAGGGAAGCGCTCGTGCTCCACAGGACAGTCGCGGTAGGCTGTCCGAACCAGGCCGTCCGCGAGCCAGGGAGGGCCAGCGGCGGCCATCGCTCTCACTGTCGGTCGGCAGCGAGTGGAAGCAATGTAGCCGGCCGGCGGGGGCATGTCCAGTCGCTTTTCCCCTCGCGACAGAAGAATCGGCGCGGTCAAGAATGGAAGGGCGTCGTGAGTGAGTCGCAACACGAGCATCAGCCGGTGTTGGTGGAGCCCGTGCTGCGGCTCCTCGACCCATGTCCCGGGCAGGTAATCCTGGATGGGACGGTTGGGCTGGGCGGGCATGCGCTGGCTCTGCTGCCGCGGGTCAGGCCGGGCGGGCGTTACGTCGGTCTGGACCTGGACGACGCCATGTTGGCCGAAGCGCGGTCGCGGCTGTCGGCCACGCCGGAAAGCGGCGTCGCCTTGTTTCAAGCCAACTACGCTGAGTTTCCCAAGTGGCTGGCACGAGTGGGCTTGCCGCGGGTTGACCACATGCTTCTGGACCTGGGTGTTAATTCGGCCCAACTCGCCGACGAGGCGCGCGGCTTCTCCTTTGACCGCGACGGCCCGCTGGATATGCGTTTTGACCGCGGCCAGAAGCAGAAAGCGATGGACCTGGTGAACGCGCTGCCGGAAGCAGAACTGGCGGACCTGTTTTACTACAACGCGCAGGAAGGCGCGAGCCGCAAGATTGCGAAGCGGATCTGCCAGGCTCGGCACGTGGGCCGCATCACTACGACGCTGGCCCTGGCCCGGGTGGTTGAAACGGTCCAGGCGTCCGGCGAAATGCGGCCCGGCAAGACGCATCCGGCGACACGCGTCTTTCAAGCGTTGCGGATCGCGGTCAACCGGGAATTGGACAATTTGCGGGCGTTTCTGGACCAGGTGTGTGAGCATCTGCGGCCCGGCGGAAAGCTGGCCGTGATCAGCTTTCACAGCCTCGAAGATGGAATCGTCAAGGATTTCCTGCGGAAGGCGAAGGCGGCGGGAACCATGGAGGAGTTGACCCGCCGCCCGGTGATCGCCGACCCGCCAGAACGTGCGGCTAACCCACGCAGCCGCGGCGCGAAGCTGCGGGTCGGTCGGCGTTTGGGAAATTAGAGCTCGCAAGGAGGCGACCATGGCTCTCAACATGAAAGCAGCCCTGATGATTTGTTCGGCTTGCATCGCCGGGATGACCTGGTTCTTGCAGACGAAGGAGGTGCGTCAGGTCGCCCTGCCGTCGCCGCTGCTGGAGGCAGAGGTGCCGATCGCCGTGGCGAAGCAAGCTGAAGCTGACGAGTGGGGTACTGTAGAGCCGGTCGGCTGGCGGGAGGGGCTTGCCAACCAATTTGAATACCCGAACGCCATCGACGAATTGGTGGATGAAAATCGGTCGCGGGCGACCTCGCTGGCGGTGGCAGCCCTGGTGGACGATGTTCGACATGACCTGCCGCCGGTGACGCTGCCGCCGCTGGTCAGTGAGAGGGACGAGGCCCCCGTGGCGACAGTTGCCGAGCTTGCGGATGACTCGTTGGCAGTGGAGGAGAGGCCGTCTCCGGGGGAAGCGGTCGTTCTGGCTGACGCGCGCTCTGGAGCTGAGGCGGGGCCTGTGTCGCGGCCGGTTTTGAAGAAGTATCGGGTCGTCAAGGGTGACAACCTGACGCGGATTGCCGGGCGAGAATGCGGGTCGCGCGATCCGCGGCTGGTCAAGCTGCTGATGGATACGAACCCGCGGGTGCGCAAGCGGAACGGCCACGTTCTGGCCGGCGAGGCACTGTTGATCCCGGACGAGGCGACCGCCCGGCAGATGCTGGCGGCCTGGGCTGAAAAGGAGAAATCCGAGACGAAGAACGTACGCTGGTATACCATAAAGCCGAATGATTCGCTGACCGGCATTGCCCGGCGGTATCTCGCCGACGGCCGTCGCTGGCGGGAGATTCTGCAACTGA
>JAGMDK010000602.1 GCA_023128695.1 Phycisphaerae bacterium | reverse complement strand
CGTTGCCATAAAAAATGGTCACACCTCGTGCCACGAAAGCTTGGGAGAGGAGGATGAGATGATGTAAGGATGCTGCTCAGAAACCTTTCGATGGAACCCTTCGGGTAGTCAAGCCCGTCCGGTAGAGCCTGGCCGGCAGCCGGAAGCGAGTCTTGCGTGGCGTTCGGGCGACCGGCGCTGCGAAGCGTAGACAGCGAGTGCCGAAGCCGTGTGATTGAGCCTCGAAAGTATTATTGCACGCGGGAGCCTTCGTCGTGGTGTGAGCGGGGGCCGCGCCGCGGCCTCGCAAGGGCCTGAGGCCAGCGGTCCCGCCGGGGTCGGAGAGCAGGGCAAGAGCACAATTGGGGTTCCCCAGGAACGTGGGAGACCCGCTCGTCTCCGCGCCGAGAACCGGATAGGGGTAACCGGATCAGAAACCCCCCCGGCCCGTGGGGCTCGCGTTGCGGCCCGGCGGGAGAGACGAAACCGCAACGCCGACGTGGTACCGCCAAGCGAAGGGAACGAAGTGCGGCGGGAAGGGCGGCCGGGAGTCGTAGGGCCCTGATAGTACCGTTGAAGCCGGGGAACGCGGCCCGCGCGGACCCGGTGGAGGGAAGCGGGGCGTCAGGTTACGGAACCGTTGGAGGGAAACATGCCGGAGACATCGGACTTCGATCTCGTGTCAACGCGACAACAACGGATAGCAGAGTTGGCGAAACAATCGCCGCAGATGGGATTCACCTCATTGAACCACCACCTCGATCTGCCGTGGCTGCGCGAGGCGTATCGGCGCACGCGCAAGGACGGCGCGGTAGGCGTGGACGGACAAACGGCCGCGGACTATGAAGCGAACCTGGAGGAAAATCTCCGAGCGCTTCTGGAACGGGCCAAGTCCGGGACGTACGTCGCGCCGCCGGTGCGGCGGGTGCGGATTCCGAAGGCGGGCTCGCGTAGCGAGACCCGGCCGATCGGGATTCCGACGTTCGAAGACAAAGTTCTTCAACGGGCGGTCGTGATGGTGTTGGAAGCGATCTACGAACAGGATTTCTATGACTGCTCGTACGGCTTCCGACCGGGACGATCGGCGCACCAGGCGCTGGAGGCGTTGTGGCGGCAAACGTCGCCGATTGGCGGCGGGTGGATTCTGGAGCTGGACATCCGCAAGTTTTTCGACACGCTGGATCATGCTCATTTGCGGGAGTTTCTCCGACGCAGGGTGCGTGACGGGGTGCTGCTCCGTCTGATCGGGAAATGGCTGAATGCGGGCGTGCTCGAGGAAGGGACGTTGTCGTACCCGGATGCGGGCTCGCCGCAGGGCGGTGTAGTGTCACCCGTCCTCGCGAACGCCTTCTTGCACTATGTGCTGGACGAATGGTTCGCGCGGGAGGTGCAGCCGCGTTTGAAGGGTCGCACTTTTCTGATTCGCTATGCCGACGACGCGGTCATCGGGTTTACCGATGAGGCGGACGCTCGGCGAGTGCTGGAGGTATTGCCGAAGCGATTCGGCAAGTACGGTCTGACACTTCACCCGGAGAAGACTCGGTTGGTTCGATTCCAACGGCCGCCACGACGTTCGGACCATAAGCGTCCGCCGTCGGATCGGGGGCCGGGGACGTTCGACCTGCTGGGCTTCACCCACTACTGGGGCTTGTCCCGCCGTGGGAACTGGGTAGTGAAACGGAAGACGGCCCCGAGCCGGTTCACGCGGGCGTTACGGACGATTGCCCGCTGGTGTCGGCTGCATCGCCACGACCCGATAGCGGTTCAGCACCGGACACTGTGTCAGAAGCTGCGTGGACACTTCGCGTACTACGGGATTACGTCCAACTTTGATGCGTTGGGTCGGTTCCGGTGGGAGGTGAAGCGCATCTGGCGGAAATGGCTGGGCCGCCGCAAACGGGACGGCTCGCTCCCCTGGGCGCAGATGATGCGTCTGCTGGAGCATTACCCGCTGCCCCCGGCGGTGGTGGTCCATTCGGTGTACCGTTAGGCAGCGAACCCGTGACCTGAGGAACCGTATGCGTCAATCGCGCACGTACGGATCTGTGGGAGCCCTGGGTGAGCAATCACCCAGGGCCACCCGGCCA
>JAGMDK010000601.1 GCA_023128695.1 Phycisphaerae bacterium | reverse complement strand
CCGTGGTCCGGGACGTTCTCTTCGAACGCATCAACGGCCTGATCAGCGCCCGCGTCATCCCCTACGATGAGTTTCAAGCTCGCCTCGACTCAGCATGCCGAGGGCCATCCGAGTCGCGCTGAGAGCTTCGTACTGCTCGATCGCGAATGGAGGCAGACACAAGCCGGAATGCTTCTGGGCACCAATGACTGCTACAAATCTCGTCCCGACTTTGGCTTAGTGGGACCTGCGAGGCGGAATGATGAATCACCACGCCTCCCGCCAAACCGCCGGCACCAAGACCCCGCCGAATTCGTCAGGCACCCCCTTATACCCCGGCGGGGCAGACTGCCTGGCTCGCGAAGGGCGTTTGCTGTCGCATGACGTGTTGGAGTTGTTGCTGCTCTGCTCCGTATTGGGCTTGCTCTCGACGACGCGCCTCGTCAATGTCTCCGTAGGCGTCCTTGAGTACTCTGGCAACATCGCTATCCAGGGCGCCCTTTTGTGCAAGTTCCTGCAACACGGCCAGCGACTCCTTGGAGGGCATTCCCTTACGGTAGGGGCGATCCTCCGCGACGGCCGTGAACACGTCGGCTACGGCCATGATCCTCGAACCCAACGTCAAGTCGTCTCCAGTGTGATGGAAGGGATAGCCGCTTCCATCCAGGCGCTCGTGGTGGAAAGCGGCCCACTCGCAGATTTGCGGCATGCCCCCGATGGTGTCCAGGATGCGAAACGTGTGGTAGGTGTGCGCCTTGACGGCAAAGAACTCTTCTTTTGTCAACCTGCCGGGCTTGTCCAGGATGCTGGTTGGCACCGAGAGCTTGCCGAGGTCGTGGAGGTAGCCCGCGGCACGCATCAGGTGCAGCTCGCGGGGTGAGAAGTTGAGTCTCTCCGCCAGCGCCACCGCGGTTGCCGCCACGCCGGCGCTGTGGACCGCGGTCCACGGGCTGGCCGCGTCGACAATGCGGGCGAAGGTCTCGGCGATGGGGCCCAGCGCGACTTCGTCGATCGTCAAGACCGGCCAATCCACCTGCCGCAGCAGCACGCTGTAAATCCGCTCAGAGGCGGCGTCCAGCCAAAACGCCTCCTCCCGAGCAAGGTCGCGAAAAACCTCCACGCAGTCCGGGTGAAACTGCTCTCCGGACAGCGCCGTGACCTTCTGCGTGATCGACTCAGCTTGCCCGAGGACCGGTGCGTCCCGATCGATGGACAATTCGACCGTGTCGGCCAGGGCGATGATATGGCTTTCCAGGGGCACCACACAGCCCCCATGTTCGGCCCCTTGCCCATTTGCCCATAAAACGTGGTGATAACGGATGATTTCGGCCGGACGCGCGAAAAGCGGATTTGCCTTGAGCAGCTCGAACCCCACTTCCCCATGCCAGCTCACGGCCTCCAACTGACGGAGGTGCACGAGCTTGATTCTATTCTCATAGCCGATAAGCCCGATGTCGTGCAGTGCGGCACCGTGAAACAGGTCCAGCAGGTCTTGTCCGGTCAGGCCCATACGACGCCCCAGACGGGTCGCGATGTAGGCCACGCGCTGCTGGTGGTCGGCGACCTTTGGGTGGACGTGGTCCAGGGCTTCCGACAAGGACAAGATCAGCCGGTGGAGCGGAACTTGTGGATTGATGATCACGCCCAATCTCCTCGCGTATCGTGTGACAGCACCTTTCGCAATGAACTCATCGGGTGGAAGGAGGGTTCAGGGTTCAGGGTTTAGGGTTTAGGGTTTAGGGTTTAGGGTTCAGGGTTCGGAGTTCTGCATTGACGTTACCCTCACCCTCACTCCGGCCACGGCTGTAGGGCCGGCGCTGCGGTGCGATCCTGTTCGGCTCCGGCCCCGGATCTGTTATCGGCGCGCCTGAAGGGTGGTATTAGCTGAACATGGAGGCCGGGTGCCATGCCCAAGCGTCAGTGCGGACGACGAACACGGGGCTGGTGTTGGTGTCGCGTTTGAACTTGAACGTGGCGACGTACTTCTCGCCGCGGAACCCCCGGCGGATCATGCCGTTATGCTTGGCGAAGCCGGAGCATTCGAGGACGTTGCGGTCACTGGAGTCGACGTGGCCGTCCCCGGCGGCGCAGGAATAGCGCCCAGCGATCTTATACGGCCCGGCGAGATCGCGCACAGTGAGGTTGTCGAACGAAGTATCGTCAGAAACAGGTGGTTGTCCCTATTTAAACTGAAGTTCCGCTGTTAGACGACA